>JANQEY010000106.1 GCA_028278125.1 bacterium
ACCGCCGATCTCGATACCACCGGTCAATTCTTCACTCTTGGCACCAGGTGCCAGGATGACCAGTGAGGTGTAGTTGCGGCCTTTCGGAAGCACGTTGAACAGGTCTTTGGAAATGCTCATCCCTGTTTCATTGCTTTTGACATCGATGAGTGGGGCTTCACCAGTGATGGTGATGATTTCCTCGCCGACGACACCTGTCTTAAGCGTGGGACTGACTGTCAGATTGCCGCCTAGTGCTACATTGACATCTTCCAGTTTGACACCCTGGTAGTTTTCCGCTTCAAACGTAAGTGTGTACGTTCCGACCGGCAGAGCGTGGAATACATAAGTTCCACGTTCGTTAGTCCTGACGGTTATCGGTCTGATCAGCACCGCTGATGAAGCAGTGACCCTGGCGCCGACGATGACCGCACCGTCTTCTGTTTTTAATGTTCCAATAATTGAACCTGTCTGGTCCTGTGCATAAGTGCTTACGGCTGCCAGTAATATTAAAGACAGAACCAATATAAATTTAAAAGTCTTCATCCAATAAACCCCCTATCCAAGATTAATCTCAGAAAATAGGTTAGTTATGAGGGAAATTATTTGACCCGTTCCCTCGTTGAAGTGATGCCTCCAAATTTTCCCCATCACCTCCTTTCAGTTCGGCTGATGTTATTCGGTTGTCAAAGATGACCACAAATATCGTTAATTGCCCGCAGGTTTTCCCACAGTCCTTGCTAACTGAAATATGTAATGGTCATTACTCACACTTCAAAATATTGCAATTACTGTGCCAGTTTTATCGGGAATATATAAATCAAGTATCTTCTTTAATATGAAAAGAATAGAAGGATTTTTGCTTTACCGACTGTTGCAAAAAAATCCAATATATTGAATAAATCCACATGTTTGAATTGAAGTTTCGAAATTCAAGATCGTATGATGAGTTCAGGTTTTTTAAAGGGATTACATGGTAAGATTTTACCTGGAAGGGCTGAGAAGGAATCAAACAACTATATGGGATTACGTAAAATTAATAATAATACAAAAATTTGGATTTATCGTTCAGATATTTGAATTGTTGAGTGGTGCTGAGTGTTCTGTTGACGTTTCGATTTTACTATTGAGTGAAAATCTTTCTGATTTTTGCTTTAGCAGTTTTTCCTCAATAGCGTAATCAATGGGTTCACGGTTTGTAAATCAGCAGCTCCCACTGATAAATGTGTGTTCGAAAAAAGGCAGGATGCCCGGCATCCTGCCTTTTGCCTTCCTGCGATGTGCCTAGAAGATGAATTTGAAACCAAGCCTGATCGAACGGGAACTCATGAAGTGATGTTCCATCTTGTAACGAGGATCAATATCATCCGGACCGACGTAGGACTGCCAGTCAAACGGAGTTCCGGAGTTGAAGAGATCGATCAAAAACTGTTCGCTCGGGAACGGGTTGTTGATGTTATACCAGTGGTAAATTCTGTAGGCCGTATCCTGATCGAACACGTTGGTTACGTTCATGTTGACCTGGGCTCTGTAATCG
>JANQEY010000145.1 GCA_028278125.1 bacterium
TCGGGGGTATTCATTTTATCGGAACTAATAGCTGGATTGAGAATAATGATTTACGGTCCATCTGGATTCAAAACTGTGAGTGGGCAGAGATTCACGATAATTCTATTATTGACACAGACCCGGATGGTGTAATCCATATTTTTGATACGGAATGTAATATAACGCAAAACTTGATTGTGGGACCTGGTGATGGGATAGTTGGTTCATTTAACGATCCTCCAATAAACCTGTTTAATAACACTATTGTCTTCAGTGAAGATGGTGTGAAACTCCATGAATCGAGCGAAATCATCAATAACATCTTTGTTGGCGTGGGAGAAGTTTCTACGGGCATAATTACATGGGGAGATATATCAGCAACAACTCATAACAACCTCTTCTTCGATATTCTTGAACTAGTCCGAAATGGCGGTGATCTAGACGAGACAAACTTGTATGCCATTCCACAGTTATGTGGAGGTGACCCTTTTGATTACCATCTCCAGGCTAACTCACCCTGTATAGATGCCGGTGATCCGGAAAGCCCGGACGATCCCGACGGAACCCGTGCAGATATTGGATGTTATTTCTACGACCAGTCAATAGATAATCCACCCGTTTTAACTTCACCAAACTACCTTTACGGAACGTCGATGGGAAATTTCAGCTATACTGCCCGCGCAACCGATGATAACGGTCCTTTGACTTTTCATTTTGAAGGGATTCCGGATCATTGGGAAATTGTTCCCGGTGAGATGGACTGGGTGGTAGACAGTGCGGTTGTAGAAGGAATGCTACCGGATGGTGAAGGAGTAACAAGTTTTGGTGTCTGGGTCGAAGACGATTTTGGGCAGATAGATACGTCGGAAGTGTTTGTCGAAGTGAGGGACTACACTATCCTGCAGGGCGAAATCAATGGACTTCTTCCAGTAGAACTATCTCCCTACTATGTAGTTCATGACCTTGTTATCCCTGAAGGCGACAGCCTGGTCATCGAACCCGGAAGTGAATTGTTGTTCAGGCATGTGGATGATCCTTATCACAGGTTGCGTTTGACATGTTACGGAACATTGATCGCTGAAGGTACCGAGGAGGATTCGATTTGGTTTTCTATGGCAGAAAACGAAGCTGAAAATGGTGGTTGGGGTGGAATTAGAATTGTGAATACTCCAGACACCTCACACTTTGCATATATCAATAATCACCATGCTCAATATGGAATATATATAGATTCTTCCTCTGCAAGTACGGTTAATAATTCAGTTTTTACAAATTATTCAAATGCTGGCATTGCTGGGAAAAGGCATAGCAGCGTTTTTTGCGATCAACTTTATTTCATTTTTAACAACGAGGATATTGGTTCCATATGTGTTTCTGCAAATGATACAACATACCTACATATCAGAAACTCGATCTTTATCAATAGAATGCCCGGACCAGAGGGACGTCCAATAGGTATGAATCATTCTTATGTCGTCGTTGAGGATTCATATTTTGAAAGAACAAAAAGTATTAATGTTGATTTGTATAGTACCTGCGAAATAAGGAATAATGTGTTTTATCGAACAGAATATGTCAGCGTGGGTACAGTAAACTGGTCATCAACCAAGATTGAAAACAATATTTTCTATGGGGACATTTCAGGTTTTGGGAATGGAATTTCTACCTATTCTTGTTTAGATACAATTACCAACAATGTCTTTGTCAACCTTAATTATGGTATCCGGTTCAGACATGCTCAAGAAATCACAGAATATCATCCACAGGTAGTTAATAATGTTTTTACTAGCTGCTACACACCAATAGTTGTTATTGATCGAGATTCTACCGAAATTGACGTTCAATATAACGTTTTTTATAACAATGATTCATCTTGTGTCAACTGCTACCTTGACGAGACCAACCTTTTTGTCGATCTATTATTTGCTGATACGTTATATCACCTTTATAGTAATTCACCGTTAATAGACGCAGGACATCCCAATCCGGTTTATAATGACATTGATGGCAGCAGGAATGATATTGGTTTATGGGGAGGACCTTTCGGTCAGAGTTATGAGTATCCTCTTTGGGTGCGGGAACCACCAAGTGAACTCCCTTCTACATTGAAAGTTTTCGCGCCCTACCCAAATCCTTTCAACTCTAGGCAGAATATTCATATAGCTTTACCGCAACTATCCGAGATTGTACTCAAGATATATAATGTTTTTGGTCAAGAGGCTTTTAAACAGATTTACCCAGCAATGGAAGCTGGGTATCATATTCTGACATATAATGCTGATCGATTAGCGTCGGGGATGTATTTTCTTGAAATACGTGCCGGGAATGAAAAAAGAAGCACTCGTGTAGTGCATGTTAAGTAATCATACGATATCGAACAAAACCGTTCATCAATCTTGTAGAGTATAGAACCACTAGTCTGGTGAATAGAGCGATTCGTCATTGCGAGGAAGCGTAACGACGAACCGGAACGCAGTGTAGCTCGGTGGGTGTTGTTGCCCACCAACAAAGCATCCCATGCCGTAAACCCTTTAATAACAAACGACACTGGATTGGTGACAATACACGTCACCGAGCTACACTGCGTTCCGGTTCCCGGTCAAGCCGGGGACGACACCTAGAGAAACCCGATTTGTGAGTCAAATCGGACCACCACTGCTGAATTATTTTGCATGATAAGCTTTTCATGCCTTGCTAGCTTGTCTAACAAGGGCATAATAGCGACCGATCTTGCCAGCGGAATGTACTTTTACAGAATTGATACGCCAGAATTCGCTGAGATGAAGAAGATGGTGTTAATCAAATAAAGATGACTAAAGCTATAACGAGTAAAAATCCCGCTATTTAGCGGGATTTTTTATGTCTACAAGATTGAATCGTTTCAGTTATTTCAGCAAGACCACTTTCTGTACGGAATTTTCATGACCACCACTTATCCGGATAAAATAGACACCTGAAGCAGCATCCATGTATCCAGCCTGGCCGTTCCAGGTCAAACGGTATGATCCGGCAGTGTAGTTCCCGTTAGCAATCAATGCTACCTGCCGTCCGAGGATATCGTGCACTGTTGCGTTAATATTGGTAATATCTGGCAGGGTAATTGTGATAGACGTTGAGCTATTGAAAGGATTAGGATATGCCTGGCCAATGGTATAAGTCTCAGCCCGGTAGACCGGGTTTTCGACACCTACAATATCTGGTTGGTGATAATAATGCATCCCCAGATCCGGGTCAGTATCGTCGGGGTCTAATCCTAGTTCGGCATCGCCTAAATCCAGGACTCCTGAGAGTGAGTCAAGGTGATAGGATTCACCACGCTCAGTAATCCACATCGGATCAAGACTGTATGTATTCTCATAACTGATCAATGGATGAGAATGTATTCCAACCTGGAATATATCCGTAAAAAGCACATTCAGCCGGGAATCATTTGGCTCAATAATCCTGGCGGATATTATATAATTGTTATACACACCTGCAGTATCCGCGATAACGGAGTTTCTTACCGTTACATCAGAAGATTCTTCAAGTTCTATACCGACAAGAAATGCCAGATTGCTTCTTGGAACAAGGTGAATTGACATGTGATCAAGGTTAACACCGGAACTATTATGTACCTGAACAGCCGATGAGGCAAGCGAGGAACTAGTTTGAAGACGGATGGCATTATGGTGAATATTAAAATTACTTATTTCGTCGATATATAAGCCCACCAGGGGATTTTGGTCTGAAAGTCCTGTTTCATTCAATTTGACCCTGATATAACTTGAATCCAACTGGCCCTGACACCGTTCCAGAACAACACCCTTACCCACAACGTGTTCAATCAAGGGATCTGAGATAGTCAAGCGGATATCGCATTTCCGCATAAACACATACGAGTCAACAACTTTTACCGTGTAAGCAAATGGAATATTTGTATCATCAATGACTGCTTTGCAGGAGAAGAGAGAAAGATTTGAGTTGGTTGTCGCATGGAACGCGCCGTCTGAGTCATTGTCCGGAATCCAGGTAACATTTACAATGGTATTTGCTACGTCTACAGTTGACTGTTCTATAACAAATCCTGCGATTGTCCCGGTCATAATCACATAATTAATTTCGCAACGGCCGGTCGCGTTTATAATATGGATTCCGTTCCAGAGATCTTCTTCTCCATGACCAAAGGCGCTGATATAAATTTCGTTACCTTCGCTGCCATACATATCCAATTGGCCTTCAACAATAATAGATTTACCGGCAGCAACCAGAATATTTACGTTTTCTGAGACTGTGAGGGATTTATTCGATTCGATAATGATATCGTCGACAACATATATATCTTCAGCCGCGGTCCAGAGACCACTGACAGAACCGCTGACTTCTCTGGCCAGAGAGGTCCCCGATGAAAAACATAATGTTATTAGACAGATTAAAAGAAAGATTTTTCGCATCGTCCTCATCCCAATTTTTGGATAAGAACCGACAGCGATAGTTATGCGTGTGTCACCGTCATGTGCCGGGTGTATTTTTAGTCAAACTATAAAATGGGAAAAAATCCCAAAAAAGTCAAGGCAAAAATAATTAATACTCAAATTCCAATAAGATAGCAATACTCAAAGTTGTGAATATTACACGCCCTGTTATTGTACTCTGGGATATATCCATGTTGTTCCAGTTGAATTCTATTTCACTGAAAAAATAATCGCATCCAAAGTCTTATAATGTAATTACCTTAATAAACTTTAGATGCGATACAGATCACAAAGATTTATAGAACAGATATATTCCTGGAGACATCAGATCATCTGACACTCGGCACAACTTATTTATACTGCGGCATGTGACTGGACAATCTGCGCAGCGAACCTTGCTGAATCTTCGAGCTCAGCTACCTTGATCCATTCTTTCGTGGAATGGACATCCTGCATACCCACTCCGACCACAACACAGGGAATATTCTTATGAGAAATTACACTCCCGTCTGTTCCACCGCCACCTATTTTAGTCGTGACATTCCAGCCAAGTTCTTTTCCGGCTTTGATGGCAAGTTTCACAGGGTAATCTTCCTCGGTAAACCTTACTGCTTTATAATCATCTTTCCTTACTTCGATAAACCGTGGAATATCTTCGCCATTCTTACGCCACTGCTCGCAAACGTCTTCAAAACATCCGCGCATATGCGCAACCTGGTCTTCAAGCTTCTGCGGATTATGGCTGCGGACTTCGGCTTTCATTTTTACGCTTTCGATAACGATATTGGATGCTCGACCACCGTTAATCTCACCGATATTGCAGGTTGTCTCGTCATCTATCCTGCCCATATTCATTTTCGCGATGGCTTCTGACGCTACTTTTAACGCATTAATACCTTTTTCAGGTTCAACACCGGCGTGTGCCGCCTTACCAATCAGTTCGTAGTCCAACCTGACCGCTGACGGGCTACCGATTGTAATTGCATCCGGCTCGTGGTCATCAAGGATAAAACCGGCGATTGACTTAAACTTTGCCGTATCAAGATTTTTTGCTCCCAACAGCCCAATTTCTTCACAGATATGTATTGAAAATTCAAGGTCTCCCCTGGGGACATCACTTTGTGCATTTGCCATCCTGGCGAGATGTAGAATAACTGCCAACCCAGCCTTGTCATCAGCGCCAAGGACAGTTTCTCCTTTCGATCTGACAATTCCATCTTCAACAACCGGCTCTATTCCTCTTGCTGGTTCAACGGTATCCATATGAGAACTGAACATCAGGGCATCAATATTTGGAGCATTACCCGGTAGCCTGACAAACAAGTTTCCAGCATTTCCGCCAACTTTTTCACCGGCATCGTCTTCGCTTACTTCACAACCGAGCTCTCTGAACTGACCGGTCAGCCAGTCCGCCATAGCCCTTTCATCTTTCGAGGGGCTGTCAATCCGTACCATCGTTAAAAAATCATCAAGCAGTACTTCCGGCATAATCTTAAAGCTACTCATCATTTTCCTCAGCGTAAATCAAATCTTTTACCGGATCCAGTTTCATTAACTTTACATTCATAAGTTTCCTGGGTAGACCCGTTTTGCCTTTTAACTCAACACGGAGATAGTTCCTGGTGTAGCCTGAAACTTTGTTCTCCTCGATCAAAACTTCTTCTATTCTACCTACATTTTTTTCAAGATGTATTCTTTTCTGTTTACGCGCTTCAATTCTTAGGGTTTCCGCTCTGTTATGGATTTCCTCATGTGGAATCTTATTTTCCATTTCAGCTGCGGGTGTGCCAGGTCTTGCTGAGAACGGGAATACATGCGCGTAATCAAGGCGACCATCTTTCAAGAAATCCAGGGTTTTCAAAAATGCCGATTCGCTTTCACCAGGGAAACCGGCAATAAGATCAGCACCTATTGTAGCATTTGGGCGCTGCTTTAATAACTCTTCTATCGATTCTTCGATACTCTGAATACCGGTACTTCGCCGCATGCTGCTCAGGACATCTTCATCAGCTGACTGAAGCGAAATATGAAGATGTTCACACCAGGCATCTATTGATGCAAGTTTTTCAATTCTTTCCGGCGTTAATTCCCAGGGTTCCAGGCTTGATAGACGTACCCTTGGAATTCCCATTGTCGCTGCTTCAGCAACCAGGTCAACAAAATCTTTTTTATTCCCGGCAATATCCGAACCCCAGGCGCTAATATCAACACCGGTAATAACGACTTCGTTAAAACCGGCTTGTTTAATTCTTCTGTATGCCTGGAGTATTTCATCGAATGAAGCGCTCCTGGAATTCCCTCTTACTAGTGTCACAGCGCAATAAGCGCAAGCATGATCACAGCCGTCCTGAACTTTGAGGAACGCTCTCGATCTCCCGGAGATTTTTGTCCCGAGAGCAACCGATGTTTCGGACTCAGTGCTATCGACAAAAACCAGAGGTGATTGCCGCCGTTGAGGAGCTGAAGATTCACTTTTTTCCCGGGGCAGGTAGTCAAAGGGTTTAGTCTTTTCCTCTACCCCTAACACCAGGTCAACCTCACAATCCTCGATGAGTTCATCCGCTGCTCGCTTGGCAAAACAACCCGCCGCGATGATAAACGCATCCGAATGTTTTCTTCGAGCCTGATGAATCAGTTGACGGGATGAACGATCAGCTCTACCGGTAACCGTACATGTATTTACCAGGTAGACATCCGCTTTATCTGAAAAGTTCAGAACTTGCCAATCTCGATTGCTGAATTCCTCAGCTATTGCTTCCGTTTCAGCCTGGTTTAAACGACAACCCACTGTTGCAAATGCAACAGTGGGTTTTTTTACTAATCTATTACTCAAGAATCTTCAGATTTTTTATCGTCCTTTGATTCTTCGTCTGCTTTTTCCTCTGCAGACTCATCATCCTGTTTTTTTGCTTCAGCTTTTGTCTTTGGTTTCTCAACTTTAGCTTCTTCTTCAGCTCCAGGTTCAACTTCTTTAGCATCTTCCTTTTTCTCTTCTGCAGCTTCTTCAGCCTTCTTAGCCTTCTTTTTTTCCTTTGGATCTTCTGCAGGTTTATCCTCGGCTACTTTATCCTCGGTTTTTTCTGCTTCAGAATCCTTGGATTCTACGGCTTCCTTCTCTGCAGGTTTTTCTTCAGATGCTTTTACTTCAGGTTCTTCCTTGTCAGCCTTTTTGGCTTCTGTCTCTTTTGTAGCTTTCTTCTTGGCTTTTGCGGCTGCTTTTTCTTCAGCTTTTGCTGCCTTATATGCCTGGAGAAGCGGGTTGTCTTCATCAAGTGAATCGGCTAATGTACTTCCTGTAGCATGTGAAGCTTTTCCAACGTATGTAGCTGCCTGTTGGGTTTCTTCCTTTGCCTGCGCCTGGCTGTTTGAAAGCACTGCTTTTCGTTCTTCCTTATCGAACTCAAGCAGGATAAGCTTCATTACATCGCCAACCTGGACATTACGTTTTTTACCGTCAAAAAACTTTTTCGCAATCTGGCTGTTGGGAACAAAACCTTCAATCTTATGCGGAAGTTCAACAAGCACACCCTTGTCAATCACACGGATGACAGTACCGGATGTTTTGGTGCCAATCTTGACTTCACGTTCGAAACCTTCCCAGGGATTTTCTTCAAGCTGCTTAAATCCAAGGGCAATCCGTCGTTCATCCCTGTCGAAATCGAGGATTACAACTTCGATTTCCTGTCCCTTCTTCAGAACTTCACCGGGATGACGAACCTTCTTTGTCCAGGACAGGTCAGAAATATGGATCAAACCGTCAATGCTGTCTTCGAGTTCAACAAATGCTCCGAACGGTACGAGGTCGCGGACAACACCTTTATGCTTTGTGTCAATCCGGTACTTGGCTTCGAATGTCTGCCATGGATCTTCATCTACCTGCTTGAGACCGAGGCTGATCTTCCTGTTTTCCTTATCAATATTCAGGATAACAACCTGTACATGTTCACCTTCACGAACAACCTGGCTGGGGTGACGTACATGCTGCGTCCAGCTCATCTCACTGATATGAACCAATCCTTCGATTCCGGGTTCAATCTCTACAAACGCGCCATACTTGGCTAAACTGACAATCTTACCCTGAACTTTCTGACCGACAAGGTATTTCTTATCAATATCATCCCAGAGATGGCTGAAGAGTTGTTTCAATCCAAGGCTGATTCGTTTACGGTCTTCATCGTAATTGAGGACTTTTACCTTGATCCGCTGGTCAAGCTGAACAACTTCGCTCGGGTGAGTAACACGACCCCATGAAAGGTCGGTAATGTGCAGCAGACCATCTACACCACCGAGGTCAACAAACACACCAAAATCGGTAATATTCTTGACAGTACCTTCAAGTATATCACCAACCTGGAGATTGTCGAGAAGTTTTTCGCGAACTTCACGTAAACCTTCCTCGATTAAAATCTTATGACTGATGACAACGTTTTTCCTCAGGTCATTAATCTTGAGAATACGGAAGTCCATCTCAGTACCGATAATGGATTCGAAATCCCTCACCGGACGAACATCTATCTGGCTTCCAGGCAGAAACGCGTCAACACCACCAAGATCAACAACCATACCACCCTTGATCCTGCGTGTGCAGCGACCGCGAATCATACCGTCTTCTTCGTATACCTTCCTCACTCTTTCCCAGACACGCATAAAGTCAGCTTTTTTCTTGGAAAGAAGCAGCTGTCCTTCGCTGTCCTCGACCGATTCCAGGTACACATCTATAGCGTCACCAACTTTCAGTTCGCTGGGATCATCAAATTCCTCAATAGGAACAGTACCTTCAGATTTAAATCCGATATCAACCGCCACCTCTTTTTCACTGATGGCAATTATTTTTCCGTTAACAATTTCGCCTTCCTGGATCTCTGTCAGAGTATCCGTATACATTTTCTCCATGTCTTCAATCTGGCGAAATGAATAATCGGAATCCGGCGGCAGGTCTTCAAGTTTGACAAACTTCTCACCCGCCCTGACCTCGAACTTGATACCTTCGAACAGATCTTCTTCAGGTTCTTCAATTGTTTCGATGGTCTTTGCTTCTGATTTCTCTTCAGCTTTTGTTTCTTCCGGTTTGGCTTCTGCGTCAGGGGTTTCTTCAGCAGGTGCAACGTTTTCTTCTACTTTCGCAGGTTCTACGTTTTCAGATGTTTCGGTTTTGTTGACATCATCACTCATTGGATTAACCTCCAGGCATCCGGCCGGCGTATAGAATACTTTTACAACCGGGGTTGATGGGGGCACCTCGTGGGAGGATTTTCGGGGGGATTTAAGTGGTTTAACTTAGCCCATAACCTCCGGCGGGCGAACACGTTACACGAGGATGCCGATCCGCGCTCGTTCGAACACACGCAATCTCTAATTCTAATTACTCTTCTCAGCAGGTTGAAGAGACTACAACCGAGATTCGCCGGGGTGCCTTCTTGACTCATTCGCTGTTTTCCGGGTCCTGCATCCGTCAGCATGAAAACATTGATTTTGTTTGACTTTAAGTTGCCCCTGCTGCCGAGGCAAATCTCCACTCTAAAAAAATTGTTAAGTTAAAAACATCCGGGTCTACACACCCGGACAGAACAAGGTACAACCATTTTTATCAATAGTAAATGTCTATAACTCAGGAAGTCTCGAAGTTTCCCTAATTATTTCATATCATCAGATAACTGATCAATTTCTTCCATCAAGGCTGCGGTTATTCTTTTGTATGCTTCTTTTCTGGGCGGATTATCTTCGATCAAGGGATTCAACTCAATCACATTTCCAAACCTGACCGTTACAGCCTGTTTCCTTTGAAATGCAAGTTTCAGTTGATGGCTTCCATCAACCCGCATCGGGATTAAATTAGCGCCACTCATCATCGCTAGCATACCAACACCCCGCTTGAGATCTCTGTCTTCAGGTTTTAAAGTCCTGGTTCCTTCCGGAAATATTAGTACCGCTTTCCCTTCAGTAAGTGCTCCTGCCAGTGCTTTTATTGCCTCTTTATCGCTGCCGCTTCTCCGCACCGGTATCGCGTTTAGATGCCTGATAATCTTCCCCAGTAATCCCTTGAAAAGTTGAATTTTTGCGGCGTAGCTGACTTCACGTGGTACAATCGAACCAATTAAAGGTGGATCAAGGTAAGAAGTATGGTTAGAAACAATAAGTAGTCTACCCTCAGTGGGCAACCGTTCAATATTGTAAATTCTAACTTTAAAAATCAACCTTATGGTTGATTGCACAAGGAGTCGGACAGCACTGTATGACCACCGCATCCGCCCCTTTTTCATTTAAATACCTCTGTTGTAAACCTTTGCCTGGCAATTCTTATAACAGCTTCCACCTGCTGGGGAATGCTAAGTGTTGTCGTATCGATAACCACTGCATCTGAGGCAATCGTCAGTGGGCTGTCCGGACGAGTTGAATCCCTTTTGTCACGTTGAATCAAATCATCCCTGACTGCTTCATGGCTTATATCGTGTCCCTTCAACTGGTAGTCACTCACCCTTCTACGTGCACGTTCTTCGATGCTAGCGTCAAGGTATACCTTAATTCCGGCATCCGGGAAAACCTTGGTACCGATATCTCTCCCTTCAAGAACGGAAGGTTGAATTAATCCTTCAGCACGCTGAAGTTCCACCATTTTTTTCCTGACCGGATTATGCACACTGATTTTACTGGAAGCATCCGCTATATCAGGTGTACGAATCTGGTCACTGACATCATTCCCATCAAGGTGAATCTGTGTAACATAAGTATCGCCATTTTCAACATTGACTGACACCAGTGAAATATCCAGGTCTGCCAATATTCCAACTACATCAGCCTCGTCTTCAACATTAATACCTGCGTTCAACGCTGCCAGTGCTATCGCGCGGTACATAGCGCCGGTGTCAATATATTTCCACTCCAACCGTTTGGCTACCATACGTGCGGTAGTAGATTTTCCGGAAGCTGCCGGACCATCAATGGCAATTACTCTAAGCGGCTCACTCATGTTTAGTAGTTTCTATTTTATTAGCTGAAATTTTCTTACAACCGTATTCGAATTAAGACTGGCTTCTACAAGATACATTCCCGAAGCCCAGTTATTATTACCTACAGAAATTTGTTGGATACCGGGAGCAATCTCCCCGTTAAATGAATACACCTCCCGGCCAAGCAGGTTAAATACTCTCAAGTTCAATTCTCCTGTCTGGTTAATTGCAAGCCTGATATTTGCCGTCGCATTAAATGGATTTGGATAGACTGAGAGAATATCGAACTTTTCCGGGATAACATTGGAATAACCATCATTTACGCTTACAGCACCCACAAGCCAGGTCAAAGTTGTTATTCCGTCATAAAGATAATCATTGAGAATAACATATACTGAATCATTAGCCTCTGTATTGACAAGAGTAATATTTGCCGAGTTTGTCTCGGACCTGAGAATTCCCCTGTAGTACCATTCGTACCCAAACATATCGCCGTTCGGATCTTCGGCAGTGACACTGAATTCTACTATATCACCATGACTGTACCCACCAAGAACAAGGGTTTCCGGTATATAACTTGTTATCTCGGGCGGCAAATTCTGGTTGAAGAACTGGTATCCCATATCCCCTGCGGTTCCATCCGGATCATTATAAAAGAAGTTTGGATGCCCGGCATCTATGCATGGTGATCCTTCCATAAGGGTGTATGATCCATCCACGAGGTTTGGATTATCCTCTGTTAGTTCCCCTGTGCCGGAAATTATAAAATTATTGAACTCACCCTCATCATTTCCCCAATAACAGTTAAAGGAAACCGATGTTTGAGTCAGTGAAGAAAAGATTCCATAGTAGGTGCTGTTGACAACAATATTACTATGGATATCAACAAAAGTATTATTTCCGGATATATAAATTCCTGAAACGAAATCATTGATAGGTTGTCCGACATCGATAATCGTATTATGGTGAATGCCTCGTGTCATCCCGGTATGAGTTCCATGTTCAACCCTGATACCTGATCCGGTAGGATTAATAACCAGGTTATGACTCACTTCAAAAGCACTGCAATCTTGAAAATTGATTCCTCTAAGTCCAACCTCGCTGATTGTATTATACCTGATCTTTGCGCCCGAACAATTTTCTGCAAGTATCCCGTTTCCAGCGCCGTTATTGATCGTGATTTCCTCGAATATACCGTTATTCTGCCCATATGTTGAGTTTACCAGGTATAGTGCATTTGTGCTTTGATTAGTACCGTTAATAACACCCCCTGAAAAAATCGGTTGTCCGCCATCGCACATTATTGCAGATGTGTTGGTAGCAGCCTGGGTTACCGTGAAATCATAAAATTCCGGGTAACCCCCACTGACACGTATACAGTTCTCCTGTGCGCTGAGAGTTTCTACATTGTTTATCTCGGGAGATGCCTGGTTTGTTACATGAATATTATTAACGCCATACTCAATTCTCAGGTGATTGATTTCGCTCCCGCTGGAAGAAAAACCACTGAAAACTATCCCATACCATTGTCCTGGCATTCCAAGCAGAGAGGACATTTGAACGGGACTACCTTCGGTACCTTCAATTATTAATGTCCCATTAACCCAGAGACGTTTCGGTCCTACCTCATCGACTCCCTGGAACTGAACAACAACACCAGCTTCAATAACCAGGGTATCAGCCCCTCCCACATAGCAGCTATCATCGAGAAATGCCTGGTATGGTGATCCTTCGAGAGTAAAACGACCGCTCAGGGGGCCACTGATTTGTGTTTGGGCGAAACCTGCCTGGGTCGTTAACAACAGAAAAGAAACAGCTATTGTCAGCAGTATCGGAACTCGTCTATGCTTGTCCATTTTCCCTCCGGGATACATTAATGGTCAATTATTGCAGTTCAATATCTTTAAAGTAGGAAAGCATTGCTTTATGCGCAAATTGATGAAAGAAATTTCAATCCAACTTCAGCCAGAAAAAGCGAGGGCGAAACTCCGCCCTCTTATGTTCAAAAATCTTCTATTGACATTACAAAATCAGTCATTCAATTTTTGAGCGTTTTGTGCTACAGAAGCAACAGCTTCCGCAGCTAATTCCACTGAATGTTTTTTCTTTTCAGGTACACCGCCTAATTCTTCTTCCACAATTTCCATTCCAAGGCCGGCAGCTTCCTCAAGGCTTTTACCAACAGCCCATTCCGTTGCTGCTGATGCTGCTGCAATTGTTCCACTGCAGGCTCTCGCTTTAAAACGGATCTCTGAAATTTTCCCATCATCGACCGCAACGGTAACTCTTATTCTATCGAAACAACCACCACCAGTATGTTCCACTTCAGCTACAGCGTCCGGCTGCTCTATTTCACCCACATTCTTTGGAGCAGAAAAATGTTCTATGTATTTCTGGCTATAATTCATCATTGTTGAATTTTCCAATTTCGGTCTTGAAAATTCTTATTCTTCGAAAGTATAGGACTTACCCTCGGTCAATTTTACGATAACATCTTTAACTCCCGGCAGGCTTTCCAGGTGTTCCCGAGTCTCTTCTTCTATATTGCCGAAGAACATTTCATCGGTTTCACCCATCATCAGCTCAACAAAAATCTTCCCGTCTTCGAGTTCGATCTGCCTGACCATATTCATCTTGACAATGTTGATGCCTGTTTCAGGATGGACGACGTCTTTCAGCCGCCTGAGGATATTTTCCTGGTCAAGAACAACTATGCCCTCTTCATCAAGCTCAAGTCCCTGGTTTTCCTGCCATGAACGGATAGCGGATTTTAATCCGTTGATCGCCAGGACACTGCAATGAATTTTCACAGCCGGCAGCCCGTCAAGCATTTCCGTAACGGCTTTGGGAGTCAGTCCAAGGATTTCATCGATGTGTTTACCTTTCGCCAGTTTCGTTGCCACGCTGGCGGTCGCGATATTCGACGCGCATCCATACGACCTGAATTTAATGTCTTCGATAATCTTTGTTTCGTGATCTATAATCATATTATAAGTGATCATGTCACCGCATGCCGGGCTTCCTTCTGTCGAAGAGGCATTGGCATCATCAAGCTCACCAACGTTCTCTGGATTCGTAAACTCTTCGATCACTTTCTGCGAATACTTTATCGCCATCTTGTACCTCTAATCCTCTGCAAACTTACAGTTTTTACCAGTTATTTTTCTTTATAAAACGTTTGAGCGTCTTTGCTTTCCCGTTCGCTGTGTTGTTCCGGAATAAATGCCGTCATCGCCCTCAGTTGATCAACCGTCGCCTTTGTAACTTCCAGCGCCTTGTCAACATCCTGTTCTGTATTCAAACGACTCAGTGTATACCTGATCGATCCGTGTGCTTCTTCATGAACCAGTCCAATCGCCTTGAGTACATGAGAAGGTTCGAGCGAGCTTGATGAACAGGCTGACCCAGAAGATACGCAAACTCCTTTGAGATTCATATGCATCAGGATAGCCTCGCCCTCTATGTAGCTGAAGGTGACATTGATATTTCCTGGAAGCCTATCCGGACCCATATCCGCACCATTCCAGCGAACATGTTCAAGCGACAATAAACCGTCTGCCAGTTTTTTGGACAGCTTGTTTACATGCTCCATAGAGTCTTCCATCTGGGATGTCGCGATCTCAGCTGCTTTCGCAAAACCTACTATTCCCGGTACATTTTCAGTACCCGGCCTGACACCGTGCTCCTGTGGTGAACCTTCGAAATATCTTTGGATCTTCAACTTGCTGCGAATGTACAGGGCTCCAATACCTTTCGGGCCATGCATTTTATGGACGTTGAAACTTGCTATATCAACAGGAAATGATCCCATATCAAGAGGAACCTTCCCAAATGACTGCGCCATGTCTGAATGCAGCAGTGTTCCTTTTTCGTGGCAGATTTCACCGAGCTGGTCAAGGTCCTGGATTGTTCCAATTTCATTGTTCCCATGGATAATACTTACCAGAAGTGTATCGTCACGGATAGCGTCGCGGAGGCTGTCAGGATCAACAAAACCTTTATCGTCTACTGTCAACTCTGTCCATTCAAGCCAGCCTGCTTTTTGCCAACGTTTTACCACGTTCCTGTTAGATGCATGTTCCACTGGAGACGTTACAACATGTCTTTTTTCCGGGAATTTTAGTCTCAGACCGTTCAGTGCCAGGTTATTTGCTTCCGTTGCACCGGAAGTAAATATCATTTCTCTTGGATTTGCTCCAAGTGTGGCTGCAAGCCGTGCCCTCGATTCATCAATCGCTTCCTCAGCCTGCAATCCCAGGCCATGTAACGATGCTGGATTCCCATAATACTGCGTGAAGTATGGAGTCATTTCATCAACAACTTCCTGCAGCATCGGTGTAGAATCACCATTATCCAGGTATGCTATCTCTTGATTTATGTTATCCATATGATTCTCTGTGTTTGTTCATTAAGCTTTATTTAAACAACATTAACAATCTTTAGCCATCACTACGGTCAGGTAAAGTAAGAAACGATAGAAGAGTTTGCCAAGCCAAATATTTTACAGTTCTCTATTGGCTCGTAATCCTTCATACTGAGCGGAACTTTGCCAAAAACGGATGGTTCGCAATCGGAAAATAGCATGAACTAATTGCTTCACATTTTCGTACATTGATATCGAAAAGTTTGATTGCATCCACGGAAATAAATATGCGCAAAGTTAAATATCACCTTGTCTTACTTATCCTGGCTGTAACTAGTTCGAATCTCTCAGCCCAGGATGAACCAATTCTCACAGATGGACTCTTTCAGGACTGGCATGGCGTCAATCCACTTGCCATTGATGAGACGGGTGAGCCGGGAAACCTGGATGTTGATTTTGAAAGGTTATGGGTAGCGGATCAGCATGACTGGCTCTTCATCAGGTTCCAGACCACCTCAGAAATTATCCTCCAGGATTTTAATTCCATTCACCTGTTGATAGATAATGATAATAATCCGGGTACAGGATTTCATTTTGGTGACCAGGAACATGGGGCTGATTTTATCTGGGTATTCGGTGAACGTGAGGGGACTTTTTTTCCACCCGGAGAACCCAGTTTCACAATAGAACAGAGTAACTTTCGTATCAGAACGGAACCCACCGTCAGTGGAACAGATTTTGAAGTCGCTATAGAATACGGCGATGAACCTGACGGAGAAAACCCAATCTTACCGAATGAGTCTTTTTCAATTCGTTTAATAGATGATGAAGGCGATGAGTTCCCTGAAGCCGGTGGTATCCTTTACACCCTGCAGCATGATGAACCGGAATTGATTGAATTACCAATAGGAAAGCTGGACAATAATCACATCAGGTTTGTTACGCATAATATACTGAGTAATGGCTGGGAAGAACGTTCCAATCATTTCCGGCGACTTTACCAGGCTATTCAACCTGAAATCCTGGCAATCCAGGAGGCGGGCAACATCTCTGAGAATGAAGCAGAAGATTTTATGGACGAATGGCTTCCCCTGGAAAATAATAACCACTGGAACGCTGCCAAGGAGTACGGGGATTGTATCCTGATAAGCAAATGGCCGATCCTGGAATCGTGGGATATACCCGACGCCAGGGCTACGGCATTTCTTTGTGAAGTCCCTGCACCATTTGCTTCCGATCTTTTTGTTATCAATGCCCATCCCCCCTGTTGCGATAATAACGAAGACCGCCAGTACCAGATAGATGCCATAATGTCATTTTTCCGCGACGCGAAAGAGCCGGGAGGTGATGTAGAACTTGCAGAGGGTATTCCGGTTGTAATCACCGGTGACATGAACCTTGTTGGGTGGGTGGAACAATTAACGACATTCCTAGAGGGCGAAATCATCAATCTCGATGAATTTGGTCCTTCATTTGATCCTGACTGGGACGGTACAGGTTTAACAGATCTTTATTCACGTCAACCTAATCGTTATATGGCATACACATGGCGTAACGACTGGAGCAGTTTTAACCCGGGAAGGCTCGATTTTATCATCTACAGCGATTCTAACCTGGAGATCGGCAACCATTTTATTCTACACAGTGCTGAGCTTCGGGAAGGCTTGCGTGATTCACTGGGATTATACCCTGACGACAGCGAGATCGCTTCGGATCATCTACCCGTTGTGGCAGATATATACCCGTTAGGATATGATGATGTAAATGAGAATAACCGGAGCACTATTCCGCACGGCTTAAAAGTGAGTATTTCACCCAATCCGTCAAATTCCGGCTTCAGGATCAATGTTGAAATCCCCTCAGAAATGCAGCTGAAATCGCAGGTTTTTGATATTAACGGACGTTTAGTTTTTAATACTGCGGAGAGATTTTATTCAGCAGGAAACCACTCGATAAACTGGAATGCAGATGAAATAAACGGTACAGAATTATCCACCGGGATCTATTTTGTCAGGATCTCAAATAGTTACATCAATACGGTTAAAAAAGCAGTGCTGATACGATGACGGGAAACCAGGAACAAATTAACACATCAAATAATCCTGAAAGTTATTCATCGCTAAGCAGGAAAACCCGGTTCTGGCTGATTGCGCCGCCAATCGCCTGGGCTGCTTTGATTTTTACACTCTCCTCCATCCCTGCCGAAGACCTCCCACCCATTGATATTATTAATGCCGATAAACTGGCTCATATGTTTGTTTACGCTGTTCTAGGATTTCTGGCAATGCGGGCATTCAGGATCAGTACTAGTATTTTCCGACTGCCGTTTGTTGTCATGGCATTGTGTGTTATCTACGGACTCACTGATGAATTTCACCAGCAATTTATTCCCGGCAGGGTTCCGTCGGTTTACGATTTTATCGCCGATTCGTTGGGTTCGATAATTGGTACCTGGGCGTGGATTTTATTTGAGAAGCGAAAAACCAGCACAACTAAAACCTGAATATTATAACAATCTCGCAATTCACTTGACTCAAAGATACGTTTTACTTAACATTTGATCAGTAATATTTTACGAAATGGATTCGGGGGAATAATGAGAATTATTCTATTCTGCTGCTTAGCTGTTTTACTATTGATTCCAATTTTATTCTGTATTGGTTGTGGGAACGGAGCAAAGTATCCGGTTTTTGGCCCTACAATCGACATGATTCATGGAACCTGGGAACTGGATAGAACATATTTAGATGGTGTTTACAACGAAGTATCAAATAACTGGAGCTACACTTATATTTTTAATGAAGACAACACAGGTGAGTCTATTAGAAGAGGTATATCTCCTTCGCATTCCGAATTTATCTGGACAGCTACAAATGATTCTATAACCGTATATTACCAAAATTATAGTCTATCCGTGGGTTTCCATTACTATGTTGATTGGACTGAATTATGGCTAAGGTCCGGACCATATCTTGAAACAACCCCGGAAGATCCATATGGAACTGGAAGAACTTTTTACCCAACAAATATTTTTGTACGACAGGATTGATTTTTGGTTTCTAAATTAGATCGGTGAAATTTATCCTGCACTTGACGATTGATCAGAAATTCGTTAAGTGATTAATAGGGGGAAAAATGAGAATTATTCGATTCAGCAGCTTAATTGTTTTACTGATGATTCCCATTTTGTTTGGTCTTGGTTGTGGGAACGGAGCCATGTATCCGGTATTTGGGACTAGAATAGACATGATAAACGGGACATGGGAACTGGACAGAAAATATCGTAATGGTGAGTACCAGGAAATTTATGAAGAATCAAGATTGACTTATGTCTTCTATGGTGATGGAACTGGTATTTCTGGTATAGTTGGAGATGTACCTTCTGAACCCAACTTGACGTGGAGCGCGACCGAAGACAGCATTTATATCGACTTTGACAATTCCATTCGAGGTATGAATTTCGGTTATGATGTTGACTGGAATGAGTTGGAACTTAGCATCCAATTTTTAGAAACAACACCTGAACATCCATATGGAACAGGGGATTATATAACAGTCAGGTTAATATATTTAAGACGGGATTAAACTATAGTTTGACGCGATTAAATCACAACTTCACTTTCTGTGAACTTGACTTTTGATTAGTGGTAAATTTCGAAGGATCTTGGGGTAGAAATGAGAACTAATCGAATTTGTTGTTTAGTTATTTTTTTGTTGATTTCCATATTATTCACGCTAGGTTGTGGGAACGGCGCCAAGTATCCTGTTTTTGGTCCTACAATTGACATGATTCATGGGACATGGGAATTGGACAAGTATCTTTTAGAAGGAGTATTACGCGAAGTTTTTGATTCAGAGCATGATTATTTTATATTCGATGAGAACGGAACCGGTCGTCTAACATACCATCTCGATTCACCGATTTACCACGATTTCACATGGTCTGCTACAAGCGACAGCATATTTATCCGTTATAATAATTCTGAATATATTGCAGGTGTGAGCTATAGTATCGATTGGACTGAGTTAAGACTTAATACTTTTATTTTAGAGACAGTACCGGGAAATCCTCGTTCAACATTGCGTTATAAACCCATTAGTTTTATTTATAGAAGAATTGACTAAACATTGTTAACTTAGTGTTTAGATAGCAAGGAGAAAAAATGGTAAACAAGGTCATATTAATCGGAAACCTCGGACGTGATCCGGAGATATCATATACACAGAGTGGTGTGGCAGTTTGTAAAACTTCGCTGGCGACAACGGAACGCTGGACTACCCGTGATGGAGAGAAACAGGAACGAACCGACTGGCATAACCTGGTATTCTGGAGACGGCAGGCGGAAGTGGCGAATGAGTTTTTAAGAAAAGGTTCACGGATATATGTTGAAGGAAGGATTGTCTACCGTTCATGGGAAGGTCAGGACGGTGTAAAACGAACCGCCTCGGATATTGAAGTACAGAACTTCCAGATGCTCACTCCTCGTGGAGAAGGAGGATCGTCTTACAGTCAGCAGTCAACATCAAAGCCTGCCCAACAGGCACCTGCAGCAACTCAACCGCAGGAAAAAGAGGGAATTCATTACGAGCCGGAAGGAACAGAATCATTCGGCAACAAGCAGGATGACGATCTACCGTTCTAAAATCGAATTTTGAGAAAAGAACGTGTTTTACATATTGTGAGTATTAATTCAGGCATCCGTATATTGCGGATGCTTTTTACATCCAATGATTCCTGTGAATCATCTGAGGAAATGTTGAAACATATAATAGTATACATATCATTTCTATTGAATTTGTCCTTATTGCCTTGCGCAGGATTCTCAAAAACTCCTGATCCCGCAAGAACTGGAAACGCTCTTGGTGGTGCTGAAGCTGTATTGCTGGTAGAGCCAATTGAGACGGTTGACCAGGGGACAAAGTACAAAGTCAAAAAAGTATTATACGGAAAAGTCAAAGAAAAATTTCTTGAAGGACCTTCACCAGCTTACAGTTATTCCCCTGGGGAAAACCTGGTCTTGATTCTATCACCTGAATTCAGAACATGGGGTGAACTCAACAAAATCAGAACCAGCTACAACCTGCCAAAATTTGCCCTGTCGGAGAATGATATATTTCCTGCGAATGAAGTTATTATAGAGAAGCTGAATACCTTATTTCCCACTTTGAAATCCAGTTACACCAGGAGTAGAAAAAAACTTGTTAAAATTATTACCGACAGCGAAGATCCCTGGCTGGTTACTGCCGCAGAGGGAATTCTCTGGACACGAAGTCAGTTAAGATGGAGTGAACTGGATTCAGCCCGTGTAAGTATTGAAGCTGCGGAGTTGCTCAGCTACCCATTCTCAAAAACGCTGGTCAGTTCAATCGCTGAAACAGCAAAACGTTACCGGTCTGACAAAGCACTGGACATATTTTCTAAGCAGCTTGAGAATATCGGTCTTGAAGGAAATGAGGCATCCCGAGGAGGTCGTGACTGGACGAGATTCAAAGTCTTATCAACCTGGACCGGGAGAGAATCTTGGGAAACAATCACTGATCACCTGGCAGAACGCCTTGAAAATGGCGAAGAGATATCGCTTGATATCGCTGTTCTCTATTCTGAACATCCCGACTCGTTCAAGAACTTCGAATCGTCACCTTTCGCTGAATCATTAATCCAGAGATTTGAGAATATAGACACAATTTCAAGTGAAAATTTCCGTTCACTTGTTACTCTGGCTACAACCCTTGATGCTGCATCTATGCAGAAATGCCAGGATAAATCAGTTGAATTGATATTAAACGACAAAATAATAAATGGACGCGATCCCAACTATGTTAAATCGCTTGAATCTACTTTCCAGGAATTAGCTTCAACCGCAGGTGATTCAGCAGTTATTTCGTTATCAAAACTTCTTCATGACCGTTCCCTGAAAAAAGCACGGTGGACACACCTTGCGATAAAATCGCTGGGCAATATCAATACAAAATCCGCAGCAGACACCTTGAACAATTTGTTTAAAAATGGTGTTTACGAACGATTAGTGTTAACTACTCTTGCAGGCATGAAAGCTAAAGGCGCTACTGAATTAGTGATGAGTGAAGCAACTCGTGAAATTGATGGAGTCCTCGCTAAAGGTGATTCTGCGACCAGGAAAGAAATTCCGGGTCTTATTTCAGGGGGTGCATTAAATGTCCTGGCAACCCGTGCAAATGAAATAGCTGGAATTGAAGAATTGATACTCCGGTTTTATGATAATTCGCCCGCTGTACTAAAGGACTATACACTCGGTTTTCTATACAAACTACCGACTCACTCATCAGCAGAACGGTTGTTTGAAATTATTCCCGGATTATCACCGGACATCTTTCCATATGATCTGATGCTCTTAAAGAATCTGCCGACGGAAAATCTTGTTCCCTGGTTGAATGAAGTGGTACACGGAAAAATTGTTCTCCCGGATTGGCAGAGACGGGAGTATTCCTATAAAACCTCAGCGATAATGCTGCTTGGTAAACTCAACCATAAAACTGCCACAGAGTCACTGGTAAAAATAGCAGTCGAGGAACCCGGTCAATACTCAATGATGGCATTCGCTGCGTTAATTTCGGGAGAATACAGGTTTGAGCCGTCATCGCTAGCCAGGATTGCAATTTCTCCGCGCCAGGACTGGGATCCACGTGTGATTAAGGCAGCATTAGCAACTATCTCGAAAAATGGAGATGAGATAGAAGCCTTCGCGATACAGTCGCATGAAATCCTTTTAAAACATCTCAAAGAATATGATAACAAACAACTTTCTGCATTAGCACGCGCTATTGGAAATACTTCAAATGTGAATTATTACGGTAGTTTACTGAATGTTTTATCGTCTCAAGAAGTTGAAGAAATATCTTCGTGGGCTAATTACGGTCTGGAAAGAATAAAGGCTGGTTTATAAAGGCTCGAAGTTTAAAATCTAATCTCTCATTACATCTTCGCACAACTGAATAAATCGTTCCGCTTCGGATTCCCAGAAACAGTTTTTTATGAAGACCATATCATGCGCACGTTTGCCTGCAAATTTTAGCTTTTTCGAACCCCTGGACCACAATTTCTCAATGGCAAACGCCCATGATTCTAAATCCCTGAACTTTGCAGCTTCACCGGAATCCGCTACATCCATTAGACGGCGCCAGGGAGGATTATCCCCAACTACCATTGGCAACCCGGCAAGGCAGTATTCAAATGGTTTCGTCAACTCTGACTGGAGGTGATTAGGTAAAGGCCACAATGGCACAACACCGATCTGTGCTTTTTTCAGGTATTCATCCAGGGTGTCAAAGGGAACTCGACCGTATAGGGTAACTCGTCCAGGATTTTTCAGCCTCGAAATTGCCTGTTCCAGTTGTTCCCTGTATTGTTTCGAGGGGATGCCTCCTACAACATCGAAACGGATATCGGGCAAACGATCTTCCAGGAGTGCAACAGTATTGATAACATCGAGGATTCCACGATCATATGTAATCTCACCAACATAGATTAAACGTGGTCCCGGAAGTTTCCAGCGTTCATCAGCAATTTTCCCGGAGGAAAGGTCTTCTCCTTCAGGCTTCCAGGGATAGTTGTGGGTAACTGTTTTTCTCCTGGCGGCGTAGAAACGGGGAGCGTAGTTATCTTCCGCATAGCTGATACCGTTCATTGTGACAGCAGCTAAACGTTCAACCAGGCTATAGATAAAAGACACCGGTTTTCTTAGTATCGAAGGAATCCAGTCACTGGCATGAATTGAAGAAGTGCCATCCTCTTCCACATCCCAGATCACTCTTTTTCCAAACAAACGGGCAATCAACCCAACAACCACAGTTTCAGGTGGGACAACTACTACCAGGTCAAAATTAGCGAACAGGGCTCTCGACAACAAAATCGGCAGATAGAACATCCGTTTTATCTTTCCCTCGGCCGGGATCAACCGTACGTTAACATTTTCTGAAAGGTAAGTAGGACGGTTCTCTCCTCTTGCCCATGTCTCTACTTCGTAATCGGCATCGGCAAGGCTCCTGGCAATTTTACCGTGATACCGTGCATGTCCGGACGGATGCACCGTTGATAAAAGGAGAATTTTTTTACTCAATTAAACGATACCCTGATTGTATTCCGAATGAAAACTTGATTAATATAGACCGCGCTAAATTTATGCACATATTTCGGAGAATACTAATCTCTACTACAAAATCTTAAGAAATGATTTTTTGAATACATGAAATACGGAAAAAATCTTCTACTATCTGAATACGATCAATGTTAATTCCTACAAGTAGAAAATGGAATAATTATGACTGACAATTCTGCAACGATTCATCTCCATAAATACGCTAGATTCGCCGGTATCCTGTATTTACTGATAATAGTATGTGCGGGATTCAGCGAGGGATATGTTCGTTCTACCCTGGTCGTTACAGGTGACGCTACAACAACTGCAAATAATATTATCACATCGGAGGCATTGTTCCGTCTCGGTTTCGCGAGTGACCTGGTTGCGTTTATGTGTGACCTGGTTGTTGCTGTACTATTTTTCGTTCTACTCAGGCCGGTCAGTAACACAATAGCCCTCCTGGCGATGGTTCTGCGGCTCATTGCCCATCCGGCAATTGCCAGTATTAATCTGCTCAATCATTACAATGCGCTGCTCCTGCTGAATAATCCCGATTTCTCAACCGCGTTCAGCAGTGAACAATTACATTCTCTCGTTTTAAATTCACTATCTGTACACCATTACGGTTATCTTGTTGCAGGAGCGTTTTTTGGACTTCACCTCCTCCTGTTGGGTTATCTTGTTTATAAGTCAAATTTCCTCCCCTCTATTTTCGGAGTACTCCTGGTGATCGCTGGGGGTGGATACCTGGTAGAAAGTTTCGGAAACTTTCTCCTACCGGGTTACGAAACATTCTATATGATGACAGTAGCTATCACGGCAGTAATTGGTGAAGTTGGCTTCACCTTGTGGCTCCTGGTAAAGGGTGTAAAACATCAAACTTCGAGCTAAATTGAATCCCACTTATTCGACCAATGAAATGGAGACAAAATGATCAAGGTAAAGGGAAAAATTTCTCCCCTGGGGACAATCGGTACATTTCTGAAAGTAGGTACCTGATCAGAAACGTTGGCGAGAGTTCTCGACCAGGCATACGATAATCCACAGAAACTTGAAGAACATGCGGTAGCACCCCTGGCTGGTGGAATAATGCAGCATGGCTACCAGTGTGGCATGATCTGGGGATCTGCCCTGTCAGCTGGTTCCCAGGCTTATAAAGTGTACGGCGCTGGAGCTGAAGCTGAAACCAGGGCTATTCTTGCATCAAAGGCAGTTGTTGAAGCTTTTGAGAAAGAAAAAAATACAATTAACTGCCTGGAAATAACCAGCATCGATAAATCTTCATCAAGCCTTGAAATGTTCACCTATTTCTTTCTCAAGGGTGGAACCATCGGTTGTTTCCGCATGTCAGCAAAAATGGCAGCGAAGGCTTTTGACCAGATAAACACTTCATTTGCTGAAGAAAAAATCGATGTACCACCTACTCCGGTAAGTTGTGCTACTGTAGTAGCCGAAAAAATGGGAGCATCTGAGAAGCATAAGCATATGGCAGCGGGTTTTGCAGGCGGGATCGGTTTATGCGGGGGTGCCTGCGGAGCACTAGGTGCAGCAATCTGGATCAATTCAATGAGAAAAAGCGAAGACGGGAAAAAAATTGACTTCAAAGATCCTGATGCTCTTGAAATAGTTGAAAAATTTATCAAAAGCTCAGATTACAGGTTCGAGTGCATGGAGATTGTTGGACGCATATTTGAGAGTCCGACCGACCATGCAGAGTATATACAGAAGGGAGGTTGCGCGGAAATAATTAATACTCTCGCTGAGCAGTGAACCAGCTTGAGTATTTTTAGAATCTGAGCAAATCCGCTTGAGAATTGATAATTCTCTCTTTAGACTCTAAATATGCACACTTGAGACGCATCCCCAGGAGTTAACGAAATCTTCCCAGTCAACTCCCTAGAAGTGTCCACCCTTGACGTTTTTGACTGGATAACCCGGAAGGGTAAGCTTGATAACGGAAAGGGAGAGATCATGCCACTGATACCGGATTTTGAAACCCTGAAAGAGAATTTAGGCGAAAACTACGAGGACTTTTTCGATGTCATGAACAGCACTTTTGACGCTGGCGAAGAAGTTCTTCACCTCTATCATATTCCACAAGAACCACCCTCAAAGGCAAACGATTATTATGTGCTGACCAGGAAAAGGCTGTTCCGAATGGAGATAGATCCCACTTTGAAATTCAGGTCGAGTATGACATGCTACTACCTGCACCAGTTTGATTCTGTGGTATTTATGGCAACTCAACAGGGTCACAGGGTAAGCCTGAGACACTCCAACGGGAAAATGACAATCGATTTCCGTGCTGATGATTTAAAAGACCTCTATAGTGACCTGAACTCTGTTTTAGATGGGCATTGATATCTTTTATATATTCGAGTAGAAAGAATAGTAAATCAACAAGTTAAACTTCAAATGACTGGAGAACTTTGATGGGTGATAACAGCAATTTTGATGAAAAGAGTTCAATGATAATCGGCGGTGCGACATTAATAGGTGTTGGCGTCGGATTTATTTTCTTTCATGTGTCGGTCTTCTGGTTTGTTGCCTGCACACTAATAGGAATTGGCCTTGGTCTTGTGATCTCCCAGTTTTTACCTGGTAAAAAGGATGGAAGCTGATCTTTCTAAAAACATTCATTCGAAAATATTAATTCATTCAGCCTTGCTTTTTTGAGATATTAACTCAAAAGCTCAAGTTTTTCTTTAACTAAGCAATCAAACTGGTCTCTCTTTTGCAGTTGTTATTTTTGTTTTCCCGGGTTTATACCCATCGGAAAACCATTGATCATGAAATAGCAATAAATTAGGGAGGCTATTATGAAATTCCGCCTCTGTATTCTTTACATATTCACAGCCCTTACCGGGTACTTTTTTCCTCTCCAGGCACAGGACAGCTTGAACATAACCCTGGTGCATCGAATCCCACTTAATTGGAACGAGGTGGAGCAGGTTGATGTAATGGATGGTTATCTCTATGCAGGGACACCAGAGAATGGAATCAGGGTGGTCGACGTTTCCGATCCGACTGACCCTTTCGAAGTAAATTCTTACGAACCGGGAGGGACAATTGAAGATATTAAATGCACGGGTTCATTCCTCCATGCGGCAGCACACTTTGATGGGTATCTGCTGCTCGATACTTCCGATCCCTTAAACATCCAGGAATCTGGAAGACTCGATACACCAGGGATTACCAGGCTGGTTTCTGCCATTGATACTACCGCGTTTGTAATTGATGACTACGGTGTAACTACATTCCTGCTGACAATAGATATATCGGAGCCGGAGAATCCCGTTCAATCGGGTTCTCTCCAGCTTGGATCGGAAGCAAGAGATATTTACTACGAAAATGGTTACGTGTTTATCGCGGGTCTCTACCAGGGATTCTACGTAGTCGATGTTTCAGACATTGAGCAGCCGGAAATAATTACAACATACCCCACGGATTCTGGACTTACTGATGTCTGGGTAATGGATGATACAGCATTCCTGGCGTCAAGATATGATTTTATTATACTCGACATTTCCAATCCAGATGAGCCAGGCGATTTATATTCTGAATCATTCCCGTGGGTAATAAACGATATTATCGCTGAGGATGATGACGTATACCTCATGTTTGGCGGAAGGATTGAAACTTTGGATATTTCCGATCCCACCTCTCCCCAACCACTTGGTCTATATAATCAACTTGGTACGAGCCTTGAGTTTGTACTGAATGAAAACTCCGTCTATGTGGCTGACGGTACTTATGGCCTGTCTATTATCGATACCCAGAATCCCGCAAATCCTGTTGCTGCTTCATCAATGAAAGGACCGGGAGATGCAATCGATGCTGTCAAAACTGGAAATTACATCATTGCGGCAAATTCATCAGGACTTGTTCTGCTTGATGCTGAGTATCCGGAGGAAGGTTTTCCACGAACAGATATTGATATAGATGCGTTGGAGGTTAAAGTCTCCGGTGATAACACATTTGTACTTGATTCAGATGGATTCCTGCACATACTAGATATTTCTGATTTCCAGCAGCCAGAAGAAGTTTTCTTGTTCAATATCGACGGTTTTTTAACAACTATTACACCAAACGAATCCGTGGCATATCTTGGAGCAAAATCAGGATTGGCTGAATACCATTTATTATCACTCGATATTGCGAACATGGAATCTCCCGAAATAATTGGCTCACTTGACCTGCCCGCTGAGGTGAACAGTATAAATATTCAAGATACCCTTGCATGCCTAACCTGTGGAGAAGATGGGTCATATCTTGTAGATATTTCAGATCCGGAGTTCCCATCCTTTGCGGGAGAATTTGATCCGGTTATCCCGATTGATCACAAGAAATCAGCATTTTTCCAGGAACACCTGTTAATCGCAGACGCGATGAACGGACTGGTAGTACTAGATATTTCCGACCTGGAAAACCTGGAAGAAGTTAATCTATTCGAAGCGAGAGGTAGTGTCCAGGATGTTGAAGTTCATGATATTTATGCCTTAATGGCTACAGGAAATGAAGGAGTACAGGTTGTAAACCTTTGGAATCCTTCAAATCCCGTTGAAGTTGGTTATTATGATACCAGGGAATTTTCAGCAAGCTTATCTGAATCGGGTGGTAGTATCTATGTAGCCGATGGCCTGGATATTTACGTGATGCAGTTTTTTTACGAATTTGCAGCCGAAGAACAATTTAAACAAATATTTTCAAATGTTTTATATCCTGTTAATGTATACCCGAATCCGTTTAATTCAACGTTAACAATCAATTTAGGGAATATGCCTGGTGACAACTTCGAAGCCAGGATTACAGATATTCTTGGACGAACCTTGATTAATTTGCATCGTGATGATTTTATTAATAATCATTCATTTACCTGGGAACCTGCAATTTCTTCAGGAACATATGTATTGAGTATTTACAATAATTCGCAATTATTGAATAAACAAAGATTAATCCATATCAAATGATATTTTAGGCTAATCATTAAAAATATTAAACTATCTTATTAATTATCTGATCAAACGCTTGACACCCATAAATTCCTGCAAATATCTTATTATTATCCTATTATTTCAATGAATCAGGGATAAATCTTAGCCGGAGTACCGGATATAGTTAGAAATTTTTGTTTTAATTTGAAAGGGATATTCTTTTCCATGCTGTCCTAAAGATTAATAGATGGAAAAGATTAAGTTAGAATTTTCGTAAATAAGATTGCTTACCTAACATTATTTTGGAGCGAAACCATGAAAAAAGGTTATCTGTTGATTTGCTTTGCTTTGTTGTTAAGTCTTGTATTTTCAGGCTTGACTGTTGCTGAAAAGGCAAACCTCACTCCTCAGCAGAGTGCTCAAATGTGGGCTGAATGGGAACAGGCACGGGAAAACAGAAATCACAACGAGCTTGATGAAATTCTTTTTGAAGAAGACTTTACCGACGGAATTCCGGAGGACTGGGAAAACGTTGATATCGAAGGTAATGGATGGATATGGACGTGGTTAGAAGAGGGTGAACCGTTGCCTTGGGGAGGTGGTGAAGGATATACCATCGAAGAAACCACTCCCCTGGTCTACGCTGATTCCGATGCAGCTGGTGAGGAACAGATGGAAGCTGCCCTGGTCACATCGGAAATTGACGTAACAGGGTATGATGATATAACCCTTGAATTTGATCATATCCTCAGAAATTTTGACGCTACCGGTTCAGAAGCCTGGGTTGAAATTTCTTTCGACGATGGTGAAACCTGGACAGAAGTTCAATACTGGCAGATTTTGATCGAACAAGGCAATCCTGGTGAAATCGAAGAGGATTACCCATTTTCTGTCAGCCTTAATGACTTTATCACTGATCAAACTACATTTAAACTTCGTTTCCGTTATCGTGCCTTCTGGCAGTATTTCTGGGCTATTGATAACGTAACAGTAATTGGAGATGAAGGCGAACCTCCCCCACCGGGACCGACCAACCTTATGGCTACGCACGACGGGATGGGAAATGTTTCCCTCTGGTGGGTACCTATAGCCGGTTTGTCAGATGGCTTCATAGAGGATTTCAGCGATGGTGTAGCAGATGATTTTACCTTCATCCCTGACGCTGAGCCTTTTGAAGTTGTCGAAGAAAACCTGGTCTACACAGGTACACTCGAAGGCGACGATTTCGGTGGTGGGTATTACGCGCCGGCGATTTATTCAGACGGTATTGCAGAAACTTCGGTAATGAAAGTAGATGGATACACCGCGGCCGGTATGGCATTAATGCTTCGAGGTTATTCTGACGACGGAATCAATTACTGGGGTTATTCATTCGTAATAACTGCAAACGGTTATTACAGTGTTCACAGGATCGATGGCGATCCTGAAGAAAACCAGGTCTGGCTTGTCAACCCGACTTTCTCAAACCAGATAAACACCGGTCTTGGCCAGTCAAATACTGTAACAGTTCTGATGGCTGGAAGCTCGTTTACATTGTTCATCAATGGTGTTCTCTCAACGACAGTCAACGATGACACCTACGAATCAGGTTTTGTTGGTGTTGGAACATGGAATACTGCGGACTACGAAACAGAAGTCCACTGGGATTACCTGGAAATGGAAGCTACCGTCGAACTCGATGAGTTTATCGAATACAATGTCTACCGTGACGATGTGCTCATTGGTTCAACCACCGGCGTTACCTTTGAAGACATGGTCCCCACGATTGGTACTTATAATTACGGGGTCACTGCCCTCTACGATGAAGGTGAATCCAATCCGGAAGAACTTGAAGTCCCCTGGGAAGGTACAATCAGTTCTATAGAAAACGTCCAGACAGATGAAGCGATGCTGGATTCACTTGTTCACGTTGTAGGTATTGTCACACAGCCGACCAACTCAACCACTGTAGAACGTTTTGAAGCATATATCCAGGATGAGACCGGGTATGGTATCATGATGTTCGACTTCGATCCGATTGATCCTGAGAATAATCTCAATCGTGGTGATGAAGTCCAGGTTACAGGTTTTGTTGATGAATACAACGGGATGACTGAAATTGTTAATTTCGGTTATGTTGTACTATCTACCGGTAATACTGTACCTGATGCGATGACCGGAACTACAGATGAGATAGCAAACAACCAGGCGATGGAGGGATCATGGGCGGAAGTCCAGGGGATACTCCAGGAAGATCCTGCTAACGAAGGCAGCTATAATATCTCACTTGATGATGGATCCGGTCCGGTTACTGTTCGCATATACGAAGACGCCGCACTCGACCTGTCAGACCTGTTTATGGATTATGAAATTGCCGTTCGTGGTGTGATCAAACTTTACGAAGACGCCGTTCAGATTGTGCCATCATTGCAGGACGATATTGACTTTATCACCGATGTTGAAGATCAATTAACCGGTGGTACTGTTCCAACTGAATTCGGTATCTCCTCATCTTACCCGAATCCGTTTAACTCGTCCGTCAGGATTGTAATTGGAGTGCCACAGGCTAACGACATCAAAGCCGAGGTGTTCGATATTCTGGGTAGAAATGTCGCTTCGTTCAATCTTGGTCACATGCAGGCCGGGTATCATAATTTCACCTGGCAAGCAAACGGACCATCAGGGCTCTATTTTGTCAAAGTCAGCTCTGGAACAGGCAGCAGTGATATTCAAAAACTAATGTTTGTCAAATAGCGATATTTGCTGTTTTTTCAGCCCGGTCAGTTCTGGCCGGGCTCTTTTTTTCTCCTGTTGTTCTTATGGATTCTTAGATGAATTCAACTTTATATTTAATTGATCGTTGTTGAAAACTAATCAGCTATTCCGGATACCAACTTTGAATATCTATTCAATAGCACCATTGGTGAGTGCCCTGTTTCTTTATTCACTGGGGATTGTTTCCCTCGTTTCCGGACGTCGTGAAACAGTCTGGCGGGTGTTTTCAGCTTTCTGTTTTCTCCTGGGTACAACCTCATTTTTCGCAATGGTTACAGCAAGCTCTGATATCGCATATTTTCAAAAACACCACAGATTCCTGCGTCTTGCCCCCCTCTTCGCCTACCTCTCCATTGTCTTCGGAATATTCTATTCGGCTGTGTTGACCGGGATGCAGAAATGTTCCAGTATCTTCGGCAAAAAATTTTCATTGTCGATCAACGACGAAGGAGTTGAGGTCTGCCTGTTTGGAAAAAATATCCCTCCGAAACCATATTTTGTAGCCTGGGTTTTATTTGTTGCGATTGTCCTGGCGCTGCTTTTGAGAACCGACTGGTTAATTTCAAGCGTCCAAAGGTTACCATCAGGCAGGTTTGACATTGAATTCGGACCATTGATTTACCTGGTGGCAGTTTTGATTATAATGGCACTGGTAAAGATCATAACACTCCTCTCAGCAGCCTACAGGAGTTCAGACAGTCTACCTTTTAAAAAATTCCTCAAGCTGAATATTATTGGGTTTGCTTCAATTTATACACCGGCTGGTTTTATGATGGTGATCCTGCCAATTTTTGGTATGCAGACACAGATTTATACCTTTATCGCTTTCCCGATAGCTGTTATAATTTTCTATATCGCCATTGTACGATACCAGTTTGACCGGGTAGAAGAGCTCAACTTGAACCTTGAAAGAAAGGTCGATGAACGTACTTATGAGCTCAGGCAGGCGCAATCACGTGTCGCGCAGGCCGAAAAGATGGCGTCAATGGGTCAACTTGTAGCAGGTGTCGCCCATGAAGTAAATAATCCAATCGGTGCGGTTCGAAGCATGCACCAGACGATGATGCTTGGAGTTAATAAAGTCAGGGATATCGTTTCGGAAGCACCGGATGAAATTCGTAACTGCAGCGAACTGACATCGGCATTTGAAGCGATCGAAAACGCCGATAAAGTAATTGAAGATGGTACCAGTAGAGTACGCAACATTGTTAAACAGTTGAAAAGTTTTGCACGGCTCGATGAAGCTGATCTCCAGAAATCGGATATCAATAAGGGTATTGAAGATACTCTTTCGCTGCTGGAACACGAACTTAAAGACATCAAGATTGTCAAGAACTACGGTGAGATAGAAGAAATATCATGTTATCCCGGGCAATTGAACCAGGTCTGGTTAAACCTGCTGGTGAACGCCAAGCAGGCAATAGAAAACACTGAGGGCGAGATTCGTATCTCCACAAAACCGATAAATGGTCATATAGAAATAAACATCCGGGATAATGGATCAGGCATCAGCGAACAGGATATGACCAGGATATTCGATCCCGGCTTTACAACAAAAGGTATGGGTGTTGGAACAGGGCTGGGACTGGGAATATGTTACCAGATAGTAAAAGACCACAACGGAGATATTGAAGTACATAGCAAAAAAGGTGAGGGAGCATCATTTACAGTGAAAATACCCGATCACCTTAACAACCAAGTTGATTAAACTTGTACCTCCCTCCAAACCTATTACAAAATCTATTTGAGATATACTAACTTCCTGTTAAATACATCTCCGTTACCGAGTGACATCCTGACAAAATAGATCCCTGAACTCCAACCGGTTCCATCAAGATAAAAAGAATGATGACCGGGCTGATAAAATTGCCTGCTGATATTCTCCACAACCTGTCCCAACATATTATAAACTGAAAATTTTACACCTGATCTACCTGGCAAATCAAACCTGATCAATGTGGAATTATTAAATGGATTCGGGTAAGGAGAATACAAATTAACCTTTGTGGGAAGAGCTATTCCGGAATCGCTGATATCGATAATATTATCATAGGTGTGGGTTGTAAACAGGATTGACCGTCCGTCTGCTATTTCAGCAGCACCGGGCTGAGGATCATTCCAGTACGAGATCATTATCCCGTCGGTCTGGTTACCATTTTCTATACCTGTCGTCCAGTACTGGTTTCCCTCAGAATGCCCTATTGAATGATTCATTTCGAGATACTGGAAGAGTAATTCATTGTCATTGGTGACAGTTTCATGTCCTTCCACCTGGTCATAAATGATCAATTCGAAGGTACAGGGATTCTGGTTATAAAAATCGGTCAACTGGTACCATTCGATAATAAACCTACCGTTAATCTCATCATAGTAGGTATATACTCCACCTCCCGCAGCGGTCCTGCGATCATCCCAGTAAGGTGCAATCATATAATTCGGGCCCAGGGGCGAGGGAATAGTCCAGTTTCTGTAGGTGGGTAGATGGTCCTGCCTTCCCATTGCAACGTATCCGTTTGGGGTAATAGTTATCTCTTCAAAATTTTCCCCGTAATATTTAACGGTAAAAGGAAGATCCATCACCAGCGCATCGTCAGCTTCCTCTGAAGTGTCCTCGAGCGCAAGCCGGGTACCTGCAAACAGGTGATTAACCTCATCAGGATTAATTTCAATCCATTCAAAAGCCGGAGCTTCGATATAGTCAGAATCGATGTTGTCGAAGGCATAGTAACCATATCCATCAGGTCCAACCGGATCTGATTCATCACGATTCCCCAGCGTAATTAAAATATTCCTGATTGTATCGACCTGCCCGGATTCAGTAGTAATTATGGCAGTTAACGATGCCTGGTGCCCTGGATATGTGTTGGGATCACAAAGAAGTGAAAATTCACCGGTTGTTGAGATCCCGCCAATTTCCGTTCCCGGGATTTCCGCTTCATTTTGTGTTATATCAAGGAATATATCTTCGGTTGTTAAAGTCACTGTTGCCTGTGTGGAAATACTACCACCAATATTCTCCAGTGAAAATTCAACAGTAGCTGTTTCACCGGGATCCAGGTCACCCGTAACCAGGATCTGCTGCAGACCGAAATCGGGAGCAGAAATATTTAAAGGAACATGGTCGGTATAAATATCCAGTGATCCCACTATTTCCACAAAAAGCCTGATCAAGGATTGATCCTGTGCTTCAGGGAAGATCCTGACTATTATCTCATCTTCAATAAATACCGTTTCCCCGGGATTTACCGTACCGTACTCCCCTGCGCTATCCACTATATCTATCCATGGATGATCTGAATTAATATTTACTATAACATTTTCCTGGAGATTTTGACCAGAATTAGCCATTGAAAAACGCAGGGCTACGGTCTCTCCTGCTTCTATTACTCCGTTTCCATTCCCGATGATTACATCATTTTCTACATCATCAATTTCAATCCCTGCAATACTGAGCCGTTCCTCCGGCTGGATAATATCTATTATTTCCTGGCAGGGTGCGTATCCCGGTTTGGTAACTGTCAGCATTGCTTCACCAGGATCCATAAACTCGAGGAAAAATTCAGCTTCACCATCCTGATCGGTCAGTTTATGGTAGACGGTATCATAATTCTCATCCGTTCTAGTAATTGTAACCCATGCCCCATCAACAGGATCACCAAATTGACTCACATCAACAACACAATTCCATTCACCGACATCAAGCTGCCCTGGGTATTCGACATCCAGTTCAGCGGGTTCATTCGGCCAGTACCAGAGGAGTGGATCACCCATCAAATTCGCCCAGACCATAAAACTGTCAAGAGTCGCATCTTCATAACCGTGAAAATTAGCCCACATGTTCAGCTTACCAGCAGTCAGCAAATCACCCAGGGCAGGGGTTTCCAGGACAAACTGGCTGAATACTGCCCCACCAACCAGTGCGTTATTATAACGGGTTAAAGTGTTAGCAGTGGCAGTCCCGATCGCGCCAATTCCACCCCTGCTCTGGTTTGGTGTTTCTGAGCCTCGCATCCAAGCTTCATTTATACCCAACCCATCAGCCCAGTCACCTGTATTGCAAGTAATATCATATACAACCGGCAGCATCCCATCGTTCTCTAGTGTATAGATATCCTGCACTTGCATCCCCAGGCCAACTAAACCCCTGTATAGATACGTGTTAACGCCATTATTTATTGCAGTAATACATCTATCACGTACATCACCAAGACCATCATTATACCAGGCTGTATCCACCTGTGTATATCCATTTTCAAGCATCAATTCACGTGTATACCGTCCCTGGTAAATCGTAGTGATACCTGAATCTTCCGATCCTGCTGCCACCATTCCCCTGTTGTACCATCCATTATTTTCCGGATCAGGATTTTTTTCATAGTTCAATACCTTATTGACATAGGAAGCGGCCTGCTGGATGGTCTCAACACTGATCCTGCCGATATGGACATCCGGTAACTGGTCATTACCATTCAATGTTGAGTAACCGAAATCTCCGGCTCCATAGTTTCCCAACATACCGATTGATCCAGATGGTACGGAAAATGGACCTGTGGCATCTCCAATTACCACTACATAATCGAATTTCGGGTCAGCCTCTTCATAACGCGAAATAAGTTCATTCCTTATGTTAGAACGTGTCCAGGCCGGTACATCGTCCTCGGTCAGCAATGTTAAATTCCAACCCTTTTGCCGTTTCCACTCAAACCATGGTTCAAACTGATCTAAAAGGATTTCATCATTCCTGACAATAACCTGGACATTTCCATGATATAGTTCATAATCATCCAGTTCATTTTCGTCCCAATCTAGAAATGTTTGATACAACGGCAGGAATGATCTACTGATTCTGCCTGGATAACCTGGTAAACCATCAGTATTGTTTGACCCGGAAAACTGCAGGTCGAGTTCCAGGCTTTCGATAATTCGGACTTCACCTGTATTTCGATTTACCTGGACTGGAAACAGTTGGAGTGACGCTACTTGAAAATCATGAAAGTGCGCAGGTTCAGATATTTTAACAGGATCATGTGGAAACCAGGAATTATCCGGGATTTCTTCATCCAGTTCTGTTCCCCCTGATCCAACGTGTTTGTAATCGGGAGCGTATTCCAATCTCACCTGGCTGTCTTCAATCGTATATTCTACGTCAACGGCATTACTCATCCTGAACAGGTAGCCGGCAAATGGAACAACGGGATTTCCGGGACTTTCATAAAATGATCCGTTTCCAATGGATAAAAACCGTCCTGTTTCCCCTTCTGCATTATCATCAGATTCCCATACGAAATTATTAAACTCGAACCTTATACGTATCCCATCCTCATTTTTATCAATTACTTGATAATTTGTACGGCGATATATTTCTGCATCGAGAATATTCGATGAGGCAAAAATCACCGGTATATTAAGAGAGAAATAGAGAGCAGTTGAGACAATAAACTTAAAGTAGTTATTTAACCGGTTTGAGTTAACAAACATTCTCAATCCTTGTTGAAGTATATAGTGTTTAAAAGAAGACTAAATATAATATCCGGATTTAAAAGGCAATTATTAAGCCAGTATTTCAGATTATTTAAAGAAATGTCGTAAATATTTGAAATTTTATAAGTAATAGACAACACAATAGAAATAACTTTCAAATCAAAATTGTTTACTGAGAATAATGATGCAAACATTGCGTAAAAAATCCGATCAGCACAATGCTGATCGGATCAAATTTGTGATCAAATTAATGGTAATTTCACTTTTTAACAGCCTGCGCCTGTACAGCTCCGATAGCCGCAATATTGACAATATCGTCGACATCACTTCCACGTTGAATAATATGCATCGGAAGATCAAAACCGGTTAACATCGGTCCGACGGCTGTCGCTTTGCCAAGACGTGTCAGGAGCCGGAATGTTGCATTTGAAGACTCGAGGTTCGGGAAAATCAGGCAATTGGCATCGCCCTGGATTTTCGCGAAGGGGTAATCCTCAGCCATCATCTCCGGGTTTACAGCGAGGTCAGCCTGCATCTCACCATCAACTGGCCAGTCAGGATGTTTTTCCCATAAAATTTCTACAGCTTTTCGCATTTTTTCGCTGGATGCACTCCGGACACTACCAAAGTTACTGTATGAAAGAAGTGCGATTTTCGGGGATACACCCAGGCTGGTCACCAGGTTATGCACGTTTTCGGCGATTTCGACAATCTGGTCAACTGTCGGATCCAGTGTCACCGCTGTATCAGCCAGGAAGTAGGGACGGTGGTCAATAATCAACATATGCACCGAACAAAGTATCTTTCCCGCGACTCGATCCGCCATTACCTTGCGCATTGGCCGGAAAACCAGCGGATAGTATCGAGTTCGCCCGGAAACAAATACATCGGCATCGCCTTCATGCACCATCATCGATCCGAAAAAGACACCCTGCCGCATATCACGAATAGCTTCTTCCTTGTTGACACCATAACGGCAACGATAGCTGTAGTATTTTTCGACATAATCGTTGAAATGTTCTGATTCCAGCGGTTCGACTATTTCCGCCGCATCCAGGTGTAAGCCAAGTTCATTAATCTTTTCTTCCAGACCGGCTTTATTACCCACCAGGATCGGTGTTCCGATTTTTTCATCAACAATTATCTGTGCAGCGCGAAGAACCTTCTCGTCCATTCCCTCACCAAAGACAATCTTCCTTGGATTAGCCTGGGCCTGGTGAATCAATCCCCTGATAATTTCACGTTCAGCACCAAGAAGTTGTTCTAACTGGTCATGGTAAGCGTCCCAATCGGTAATTTCCTTACGTGCCACACCCGTTTCCACTGCTGCCTTGGCAACAGAAAGGGCTTCACGTGTCAGAACCCGTGGATCGAATGGTTTTGGGATCAGGTATTCTTTACCGAACTGAATTTTATCAACATTATATGCCCTGAGAACCGAATCATGGACATCTTCCTTGGCCAGTTCCGCGAGCGCTTTCGCTGCAGCGACTTTCATCTCTTCGTTTATCGCCTTTGCGCGAACGTCCAGTGCTCCACGGAAGATAAACGGGAAACCGAGAACATTATTTACCTGGTTCGGGTAGTCGCTGCGACCGGTTGCCATGATAACATCGTCCCTGGCATCGAGTGCGTCTTCATAAGTGATCTCGGGATCGGGATTGGCCATGGCAAAAATGATCGGATCTTTTGCCATCGATTTTACCATGTCCTTGGTAACAACATTTGCTACCGAAACACCGGCAAAAACATCAGCATCCACCAGTGCATCGGCCAAAGACCTTCTTTCAGTATCCACGGCAAAGTATGCCTTATACTTATTGTATCGTGGATGGTCCTCTTCCAGGTCTTCCCTGCCGTTGTAAAGAACTCCCTTGCTGTCGCACATGATCACATTTTCATGTATGACACCCAATTCTTCATAGAACTTGGCGCAGGCAATTCCTGCTGCTCCCGCGCCGTTCATGACTACTTTGACCTTTTCAATGTCTTTGTCGATAAGCTCGAGTGCATTGATCAAAGCCGCGCCTGATATTATAGCAGTACCGTGCTGGTCATCGTGAAAAACAGGTATTTCAAGCCGCTCTTTCAGCTCTTCTTCGATATAAAAACATTCGGGTGCTTTTATATCTTCCAGGTTTATTCCACCGAAAGTTGGTTCCAGGAGTTCGCAAGCCTTGATGATTTCATCTGCGTCCTGTGTATTCAACTCGATATCAAAAACATCAACAGATGCGAATCTTTTAAAGAGAACACCCTTCCCTTCCATCACAGGTTTACCCGCGACAGCACCAATATTGCCAAGTCCAAGAACAGCTGTTCCATTTGAAACGACTGCAACGAGGTTTCCTTTTGACGTATATTTGTACGCCTTCTCCGCATCCTTTTCGATTTCGAGGCACGGAACAGCAACGCCTGGGGTATAAGCCAGTGAAAGATCACGTTGAGTAAGGCAGGGTTTTGTTGATCCCACCTCAATTTTACCCGGACGGGGTAATGAGTGATACTCCAGCGCTGCTTTGTCATATGACATGATTCTAACCCTTATTTTTACCTTGCTATACTAGCAAAGTTGATTAAAAATTGATATAAATGACTAAGTGCCGTTAGATTAAACGTTAGTTTTTATTAATCTAACAACACTTTTAAAGTATATTTCCTGTCTGACGAAACTTACTAGTGTAAAAATTCACAAACAAGGATTTTCGAGAGTGTAATAGTTACAGGGGAGCAATTTAAACATATGGTTTAATAAGCGATCATGTTTGAGTGAAGAAATTGTTCACCCGAACAGACTAAAACTTTTCATTGGAGACCTTGACACAGAACTCTCCCTTATAGTAGTATAATATATAGTTGTATTTTATTGTTGAGAAGTTTGACTTTGTGTGGTTGATGAACAAGCCATAGTAATCGGAAAATATTGCTGGCATACTTATTATCTATTGATTATCAATAGCTTAGGGGATGCCAGTGTTTAATTCTATCATATAATAATACCATGTCTATTGTATAGGAGACTAAACCTTTTAAATAGAAAACCAGACTTCCTGGCTTGTTAGGAACAAACAAGAAGTGGTTAATTTGGAAATAATTTTTAACACAGGAGCTGGGTGGATATTCAGTTGATTAATAAGAATATCCAAGTACGATATTTATAGTATTGTTATGCTACCCACAATCTAAGGAGATTCGCATGAAGAGAGTTACATGGTTTTTAGTTTTAGGGTTGATGCTGATCTTTGCTGTATCAAGCATGGCCTTTGATATGAAGGCATATCAAACGGCAAAACAGAAAGAAATGAGCGGTCAGCAGCTTACAACCCAGGAAAAGGCTTTAATCGAAGAGGCAGAGAGATTAAAAGCAGAGCGTCGTCAGAATGATGAGCTGGATGAACTGGGTGGACCGGATGATTACGGTTATTCATTTATCGACAGCCAGGAAGAAGGCGGTCCTGTCTATAGCTGGATCGATATCACCGAAACAGGTACGGAAATTGACAACATGGGGGACGACTCCTTCCAGGGACCATTTGATCTGCCGTTTATATTCAACTATTACGGTACCGATTATGATGAAATTTATATCTGTTCGAACGGTTACCTGATGTTTGGTGGAGGCAGTTCAGACCTTAGTAATGATCCTATCCCAAGTACATTTACACCTAATAATATCATCTGTTTCTTCTGGGATGACCTGAATCCAAACGATGCTACCAGCGGTAACATATTCTATGGTGAAGATGAAGACGGAAACTGGATCTGCACCTTTGATGATGTGGAGGAATATGGTGGGAACGATGGACATATAACCTGCCAGACTATTCTTTATCCGAACGGTGAAATCCTGATGCAGTACATGGCACTTGATGATGACATTGACATCAATGGAGAATCAATCGGCATCGAAAATGATGATGGTACTATTGGTCTCCAGGTTGCCAATAATGTTGCTCCAGCCGACTACCCATTTAATGAACTGGCAATTTTGTTCTATCTCCCGGCTGCAGGAGCATCGGTGACAGGTACAGTTACAGACGTAGATACAGGTGATCCGATAGCAGGAGCGTTAGTTTCGGTAGGGGGAGGTAATGACACCACCGATGATATGGGTGTATACCTGATTGAAGAAGCATTGGTTGGTGACTTTATTCTCACTGCAACTGCTGATTTATATTATCCTTACACCGAAGATGTCACTTTAGTGGAAGGTGAAAATACCATAGACTTCGCAATGGCTCCTGCTCCCAATTGGGATGAAGTCACGTGGAGTGATTATATGTATGACTGGGTGGATATCGCGGAACCTGTCAACGACCTGCTGTCAGGTGACGACCAGGGATTTGAATTAATCTTTGATGATTATGATCTCGGTACCTTTGACTGGTATGGCGAAGTTTATAACAGTGTTTATGCTGTTTCCAATGGATTCCTTTCATTTACATCCTCAGTCACCTTTATTTATGGCGATGAAGTACCGGATCCAGCGGATCCAAATGCTACTCTTGCCGGGCTTTTTTCAGACCATAACCCATCAGCGGGTGGAGCCATCTACGCGGCAAGCGATGACAATAGGCTTGTAGTAAGTTGGGAAGAAACTCCATACTATGGCACAGAGAACCTGAATACTTTCCAGATTATTCTTGACTTTGACGACAACAGTGTAATTTATAATTACTCAAGTGTATCTGATGACGCTGGTTTCAATATCATCTCCATCGGTTACGAAGACCAGGACGGCGTTAATGGTGAACAAATTCATCTTGATGAAGTTCCTCCAGATGAGACATCTTACAGGATATTTATCCCAGCAGGTGGTGGAACACTTACCGGTACGGTTACTGATGCCGATGGTGGCGCAGCAATTGAAAACGCCTTCGTCTATGTCATGGATGCCGATGATGAGGTAGTTCTCTGGACACAAACCGGTGCAGATGGCACCTATGAATTCGGATTTGTTGAACCGGGAACATACAACATCAGCTTCATGGCGATATCATATCAAGGACATTATGTGGCCGATTTTGAAGTCGTTGATGGTGAAAATATCCTTGACGCTTCTCTGACGATGACAGGTGAATATTCAATTGAGCAGATCCAAACTGAGCTTGAGCTCGATACATGGGTAACAACCACGGGTATCGTAACTCAGCCGACCAATTCAACAACCACCGGTTGGACATCATTCTATATCCAGGATGATACTGGATACGGAGTCCAGGTATACAGCCCGGAAGCAACCGATGAAGAAGACAATATTGATCGGGGTATGCAGGTACTTGTCACAGGTATTATTGATGAATACAACGGCGTAACAGAAATCGTTGACTTTGTTTATGAGATTATTGATGAAGGAAACGATCTTCCCGCTCCATACGTACTGCCGACTGGTGATATGGCTGCTGCCAACGATATGGAAGGTACCTGGGTACGTGTCAGTGGTGAACTGATGACAGAGCCCGGTGAAGGAAGTTACAATATTGAGATCGATGATGGCTCAGGTCCAGTAACTGCTCGTATCTGGGAAGCCACCGGTATTGATCTCACCGGACTTACCGCTGGAGATATTATTAATGTTCGCGGTATAATCGGTCTTTTCCAGGATAATGTCCAGATTATTCCTGCGCTTCAGAACGACATATATGTAGTTGAACCATATGCACCAACAGGACTGATGGCAGACCTTGATGCCGAAACCGGTCAGGTTACACTTTCATGGATGCACGAACCTCCAATGGGTGAACTTGAAGAGATCATCTATGATGATGGTACAGCTGAAAATGGATTATACTACAACGCCAATGGTACACCCGGTTCAGTGATGGGTGTCCGTTTTACCGCTCCAGGACCTTGCACGATTTATGACGTATCTGTCTATGCGTACTCCGACGGAGGCGCAGTAACCATGAACGATTATGAATTGATGATCTGGGATGGTAATGATGAGAATTCACCTGGTGATCTACTTTTCGAAGGTGATCCCTTCACACCTGAAGATGATGACTGGACACTTGTAGATGTATCAGCTGAAGGTATTATGGTTGAAGAAGACTTCTGGGCAATGATGGCATTTACGGTTTGTGCCAATCCTCCCGCTGGTGGTCCATTCATTGGAATGGATGAATCAGGACCCCAGGATCACAGATCATTTATTGCTTCTGCTCCAAATTACACTGACTGGACAGGTCTTTCCGGCATATTCCCATCAAGCGAATTTATGGTCAGGGCAACAGTCGAGCTCGAGGGTGGCGTGATGATGACTCTGAGCTATTCCGATGGTGATGTCCAGGTTGAACAGGCTGATGTTACTACAAATCCCGAACTGGTAAATATGGTTAGCCTGGCTGGTGTTCCAGCAAATCATTCAGTAGAAAACGAACTGGATGAGTTTGTTGAATTCGCCGTATACCGTGACGATGTAGAAGTAGGTCGTACATCCGAGATGACTTATGTTGACCAGCTTCCCCAGGAGAGCGGAACATATACATACACCGTACAGGCAGTATTCGATGAGGGTACATCTGACCTTTCCGATCCAGTCGACGTGGTTTACGATTACGACTATGTCTCTGAAGAAATGACCGGTGTACCATCAGTCTGGTCAATCGCCAGGACTTATCCGAATCCATTCAATCCAACAGTAAACATAGTTCTCGCGGTACCTCGTACTGCACAGGTTGAAGCGACGATAGTCAACGTGCTCGGTCAGCAGGTGGCGACTCTGCATAATGATCAGTTGAAAGCAGGGTATCATACCTTGAACTGGAGCGCACATAATCATCCTTCAGGATTGTACTTCGTGCAGGTTAATTCGGCAGATGGTTTTACCGGTGTGAAAAAACTGATGTTTATAAAATAGTGTGACTTCATAGAATTCCCGGGATATCCGGGAGATTAAAGCGCCGGTTTTTATCGGCGCTTTTTTTATTTCTAAAACCGGAAATATCTGCATGGATGATTTAACCGCCAGCATTGTTTTTTCCCTTAGTAGCATGTTAGTTTATATGCCGGCATACAAATCAGGATTTGATCCAAGACACGTTCTTACTTAAATACCCTTTATATATTTCTAGAATTGGGAATTTTGATATAATCAACTTTCCAGGATTCATATATAACTACATCCGGGAACTGAAGGAGAGCTGAATGAGAAAGGTTAAGTATTTATTAGTATTGGGATTGTTACTGATTTTTTCTCTAACCAGTCTGGCCGATAATGACAAATTAAATAAAACAGACAAAATAAAAAGCGATCCGAAAGAACGGGTAAACAAAACCTGCCACAAGACGCTGGATTTTTTACCCGGCTCAGTTCAAATGGAATATTATCGGGATGAACTAGATGAATCAGGTGGACCCGATGAATTCGGATACTCATTCATAGACAGTGATGAAGACGAAGGGCCTGTTTATAACTGGATTGACATTTCGGAAACGGGAACAGTTATAGACGACTTTGAAGATGATGATTTCCATGGGCCTGTTGAATTGCCCTTCACTTTCAACTTCTACGGTAATGATTTTACAGAGATTTATTTCAGTTCAAATGGGTACCTCAAATTTGGTGATGATGGTGATTACACCGATTACTCGAACGATCCAATTCCCACCGATCTTAATCCCAACAACATTATCTGCCCATTTTGGGATGATTTTGATCCAACGACAAGCGGTACTCTCTATTATGGCGAAGATGAGGAAGGAAATTTCGTCATAACCTATGAGAATTTCGCTCCATTTAATGGCGATGGAACAACAACTTTCCAGGTTGTTTTATTCCCTGATTATAGCATTTTATTCCAGTACAGCGACATTGAGACCTACGATTTAACCGGGGAAACCGTAGGTATCGAAAACGAGGACGGATCAATAGGACTCCAGGTATCATACAATGGTGATCCCCTGGATTATCCCTATGATGGGCTCGCTATTTCCTGCAGCCTTCCTCCCAATGTCGGATCACTGTCGGGAACCGTGACTGACGCGGAAACAGAGGAACCTGTACAAGGAGCCATGGTCTACATCTACAATACTGAAGGCTTACAGATTGGTGTTGAGAGCACCGATCCGGCAGGATATTACACGTTCAACATCTTAACACCGGGTTTTTACGATATAACGATCAGGGCACTTAATTACCAGGCTGACTATACTGAGGATTTTGAGGTAATAAACGATGAAAACATCCATGATGTCTTCCTCTCTCCAGCGGAAGAATATTCTATTGATCAATTACAGACTGTTATTGAGACCGGGACATGGATTACAACTTCGGGTATAGTAACACAACCGTCAAATTCTACAACTACCGGATGGACATCATTTTATATCCAGGACGAATCCGGTTATGGAATTCATATTTACAGCCCTGAACCGAGACCTGTAGAGCAAAACATTGACCGTGGAATGGAAATCACGGTAACAGGTCTTCTAAGTGAGACTGATGGTATTACTGAAATTGCTGAGTTTGTCCTGGTAATTAATAATGTTGGAAATGATCTTCCTGCTCCCTATACACTTCCAACGGGTGAAATGGCAGAAGCCCATCAGATGGAAGGAACCTGGGCACTAATCAGTGGTTATCTTGAAAACGATCCGGGCGTAGGAAATTATAATATCGGGATTGATGATGGTTCTGGTCCTGTAACAGTCCGAATTTGGGAAGAAACCGGGATTGATCTATCCGACTATTCAACAGGCGACCCTATCAATGTTTTGGGGGTCTTAAGCCTTGACCAGGATAATGTCCGGATAGTCCCATCTCTCCAGGCTGATATATACCTGGTAGTTCCATATCCTCCGACAGATTTAACCGCTGACCTTAATGATACGACCGCCCAGGTTACACTGAATTGGCTGTACGACTTCAATCCACCTGAACTGGATGAATTTTTAGAATTCTCCGTAGTTCGTGATGATGTTGAATTAGGTCGCACAACTGATCTGACTTATGTTGATCAATTGCCGGACTCAAGTGCGACATATGTGTATATGGTGCGGGCTGTGTTCCACGAAGGTAATTCTGACTTCTCCGATTCAGCAGAAGTGATTTACGATTACAATTTTGTCCTGGAAGAACTGAACGGTATTCCTTCGACCTGGACGATCGAAAGGGCTTATCCGAATCCTTTTAATCCAACGGTTAACATTGTACTTGCGATACCACAGGTTGTCCATGTTGAAGCGACAATTTCCAATGTCCTTGGGCAACAGGTGGCAATCCTTCTCGATGATCAAATGGAAGCCGGGTATCATACCCTCAGCTGGAGCGCTCAGAATTTCCCATCGGGGCTTTACTTCCTGCGGGTAAATTCAGCCGATGGTTTCACAGACGTTAGAAGATTGATATTTGTTAAGTAGCATATCTTATTGATATTCCTGGATAGACTGTAAATAATAAGCGCCGGTTTTCCGCCGGCGTTAATTATTGCTCGAAATTATTCGTTCTTGATGAATTTCAGGCGGTAACCTCTTTCCCGGAACCACCATTGAGTAATGCAAGATCAAGCAGTAATTGAGAATCATACTGGTTGTGCCGAATTTCTTCAGCCAGGGCAACTAACCTCCTGAAGGCAAAAGTATCCAGGCTGTGAATGGGATATGTAGCGGATTTCAGCTTTGTAGCTGCGCGAACAGCCTGAACCGGAAGATCGACTTCGAACCTGTACCATTTTGATTTTCTTCCCACCGGCCAGTCACCTGAAAAATCGTTTCTAACCGCATCACCTTCGATTCTTGCCCAGCCAAAAAATTTCACCGGGATCGATTGGGTGGATGTCCATCCTTCCATTGCCGCAACACGATCACCTTTAATAACATCCTTGAGAAAATGGCGGATTGTCGCAAAAGCACGATCCAGGCTTTTCTGGTCGGGATAATGACGTTTAAATTCCCGTTTAAACGCTGTTTTTGAGGGCATATTCGGTAAGTTCAGGGAATCACAGATTAACGGCCATCCCAAAGATAATACTTCCTGTTCCACCCATGAAAACCAGTGATTACCCTTCGATGAACCGCCATACTTACCTGATTCACTTTCCGAAATACCGTAGGCGCTTTCGTTTGGTTTTACAAGCCAGCAGGATCTTTTAGGAAGGCTTTTAAGTGATTTTTTTACTGCTTTGGCCAGTTTGTCCTGGCCCCGGTTGATAGCAGCCAGGGCTGTCCGGGTAACTTTTTTATGTGGGACGTGCTCAAGCCAGTCCAGCCAGCTTTCCGGATCAATTCCCCAGATTCCTCCAGAGGTTTGGCTATCGAAAAGCCGTCTTAGGTTTGAAGTCTCTTCCAGGTCTTCAGTGAGTCTCGCATATACAACTTCATCCAGATTCCGTGGATTGGCTACGGTCAGTAATGCCCAGGTATCATCGACGATAAACAGGCTGAAAGGAAGTGTATCAGCAGCAACCCAGCTGACTTCGTGCCCATTAAGTTCCAGGTTGTTGAGACTTTGTACTGCCTGGAGGACATTGTTTTTTTTCTGGGGATTTGAATCGATCAGGACTGTAATTGTTAAACCACGTTGTTTGATACGTGCCAGTTCCACCATCCGTATCCAGAACTCGGAATCCCGGCAAGGCGGAAGTGTCAACCTGACATTGCGAGTAGCACTTTGAAATCTTTCAAAGGCTTGTGACATCCAATCGGAGGGATGCACTCATCCTCCCGTAATTACTCAAACGTAATTTCGATAATCCTGCTCAACTATCTCACATAACAGCCAGAATATACAATACTAATCATAATCTGACCAGTATTTTCCTCGTAGTGAATAATATATGCGGAATTAAATGATTAACGCTGATTGTATGGCAAACAATACTCTTCATCATTATATTTCGCTCAATAAGTTGCCAGGACTTAAATAGAAGTTCTGAAAAAGAAAGTAATTACTTGTTTTGTTAAAGTCGAAGATATTTCGAATCTTCAATATTATTATTTCAGAGCATGTTTTCAGCATTAACGTTATCTAAATTATTAAATATATTAATATTCCGAAATCACACAAAATATATGACCCAGAGCACTCATTACCATAAAAGGTAATCATATGTTTCTATTATATTGATAATAAGACAGATTGGTCTTATTATAGATACTAGTGCAGGTCAGGTGCTTTTGAAAAGGGGCAGGAATACTGTCATCTAATGGTTGGCAAATCCAAGAGGGGAAAGCTATGACAGGCCGCCTATCAGGCAAAATGATTTTCTTGTACTGGCTACTGGCACTTTTTACCGGAACCATTTCTTTTGCAGAATCCGCCAATTCGTTGAAGATTGCCGGATACTCAGATTCTCCTCCTTTCTCTTTCGTCGGCGATAAGGGGAAAGCAGATGGTATACTTGTAGATTTCTGGAATTCCTATGGAAACGCCGAAAAAATTAAAATCGATTTTAAACTTACTGATCCTAATAATGCATTAAATATGGTAGTATCCGGGGAAGCTGATCTTCTGCTGGGTGATTACTTTTCCGCGGAACTGGATCAACAACTCGATTTTACAACCCCATTCATGAACATACCCATCTGTATTTTCGTAAAAGAATCGATGTCTGGTATTACTTTTAAAGAACTCAGTAACTCAAAGATTGGCCTCGTAGATCACAAACAGCGGATTGCATTTTTACAGGAAAACTATCCAGGAATCAAGCTGGAACTATTCACCAGCGAGAACCAGCTTTACCAGGCACTAAAAAAAGGCAGGATTCAGGTCTTTATCGATGATCAGCTTTCCGCCGCCTGGCAATTGGGAAAAATGGAAGCCTGGGATGATTATGCGGTATATGAACATCTTTACGACCGCCATCTAAGAGCCGCGGTTAAAGATGGAAACTCCACTCTTCTTAAATCACTGGAAACCGGGTTGGCCGGACCCGGTTTGTCCAAATATGATGACCTGTTCGCTAAATGGGCTGCAACTCCTCCACCAAGCGGCGGTCCCAGCCCGGCAAACGTGATAATCATCGCTGTTCTCCTGGTTGTCATAATTGCCATGTCTGCATTGGTTTTTTCTCAATCGAACAAACTTAAAGCTGGCGCTGCACAGCTTCATGAAACTAAAAACCAGGTAAAGTTCAAGGAAGAGGCTGTAAAACGTGAGGTGGAAGAACGTCGTCTGACTGAAAACGCCTTACGCGATGCTCGTGAAAGATACCGTGTACTGGCTGAAGCTGCACAGGATGTTATACTGACCTGTAATCTCGACGGTCGGATAACTTTCCTCAATCATGCGGGATACCAACTGAGTGGTGTAACTGAAGGCGCGATAACTAATCTGAAGTTGTCGGATTTATTGCCTGAAAAACACTGTACCCTGATCCTGGAACGATTCGCAAAAGATCCACGTACCCAGGAAGACATCCCCTACCTTGAAGCAGCATTAAACACCGATAAAGGTGTCATCCAGGTCGAGATGCATGTATCTCCCATTCGGGCGGGTAAAACTGTTACCGGAATGTTAGTGATAGCTCGTGATATAACCCTTCGGAAATCGATGGAGGGTGAAAAAATTGCCAAGGCCAACTTGAAAGCTGTCCAGAACCTGGCAAGAGCAGTTGCCCACGAATTCCGTCAACCAATGACTACTCTGCATCTTATCGCCCAGCTGGTTGATCAGGGGGGGGTCGATTCGGATACAGTCCGTCGTATCCCAAAACTGGTCGACCGTCTCGATAACCTTGTCAAACGCCTACTGAAAATTAATGAAGTAACTACAAAATCATATATGGGTGAGTTTGATATCCTTGATATAGATGCCTCTTCCGAACCGGAATTTCCGCTTAATGAATCATTGCCCTTCGAGACTGAAAAGGGCGATGAAGAAAAGACTCAATCTTCCGAGTAAATGAGTGCTAAATCTAATATGGCAGGACCAAATAAAAGCAATAGATAAAAGACATCTTCTCGCTAGTAAAAATCTACTACTTTTGAAATCCCTTCAGGATAATCAATCCCTTCAATCAGTCTCAGATCATCCAAAACATTTTTAACTTCAACAGAATCCGGGAACCTGATAAAATAAAACCGGGACATATCATTCGGCACTTTCAATGTATCAGCAGGATCAAAACCGGGAACCAGCCTTCCAAGTTTATAAACCTTCCATTTGACCAGTAATAGCTCTAATTCTCTGTTGTTAATGATTAGTTTTTCATTGGGATTTTTACCGGGGATGGCAGTTCTTCTGGCATTGTACCACTTATCTACGACATATTCTCCAGCACCCAGATTTAAATTTTTGAACTCATCAATTGTGGCATTTTTAAAATTAAGTTCAACTCCAGAAGAATTATCTGGTAAATAAATAACATTATGTTTGATTCTGAAACTTGCTCTCCCCTTTTCCCAGGAAGAATCATCAATATCCTCACCGGAATTGTTCCCCACTTCTTGCGCAATTAAAACAACCGGAAACAGCAGCAATAGCAGGATAACGTTTCTAAATATTGTGATCATTTTGCTGGATACGATCTCAAGCATTAGTTTCAACCGTTTTTGGACATTCCTCCAAGTCTGACACCGATATGCAACCCAATACCTGACATATTCAGTTCTGTACGTACTGGAAGTCCGAAGCTCGTATCTTCACTATGAGAAGGATTGGAGATAAAATAGAATAATTCGACAATCAATGACGAGTTGGATCCGATGGGATATAAAGTTCCAACTCCCAACCTGTAGCAGAATCCCCTGTATAGATTAGTTTCTTCGTCGCCAGATTCATAGTTATTATACTTATTTATCAACAGGTTGTAGCCAAGTCCTGCTGTACCATAGGGTAAAAATGGAGATTCCATCGGGAACCTGACAGTAAGATTTACCATCAATGGGAGCATGGTAATTGACGATTCAAAATTTGTGACCACTGTGTCGATTGTAGTTCCCGAGTCCTCGTCTTTCCAGCTGATTGTCTCTTCATCATCACGTCTTTTTGAGAGAAAGTCGAGTGAGATTCCCAGGTCTACCCTGTCGTCAAACTCACGGGAACTGCCAAAACTGATTGTAAAACCGGTATCTGTAGCTTTTGGATTAAGCATACCCACTTTAATGTTATAAACGCTGGATTGAGCAAATCCATCCGCAGATAAAATGAATCCCAACAATACTGGCAATAACAGCAGCTTCCTCATTATCTTCCTCCCGACAAATATCTCGAAGAGTTATCTAAAAATACGGACTCCCGGAACACCCGGAAAATAAATAACGTTTAAGATACACCGGATTTCTTGTGCAGGTAAAGCAAAACCGGAGCATTCATCAATCCACCTGCTGAGCTGGGAAATAGTAGAAAATCGGATAGCATGTGAATTATACACTATTTATCGCTAATCGTTACCTGCGCTCAAAACGCCGCACAGGGTTCATCTCCCTGATAACCTACCTGTCCGCTGCCGGAGTGGCTGTAGGAGCAGCAACACTGGTTATCGTTTTATCAATAGCAAATGGTTTCGAAAGCGAAGTCCGCCGCAGGATTATCGGTGCTGACGCGTACCTGAGGGTGTCTACATTCCATGACCAGGGCTCAAATGAGTGGAAAGAGGTGATGGATGAAATTTCCGGGTATGATAAAGTAGAAGCGGTTACGCCGTACATCCTGGACAAGGGAATGGTTCGGCACAAACGCCATTCGGAAGGATGTGTGATCCGTGGAATCGATCCTGAAACTGTCGGTGCAGTAAACGAGATTCCGAAAATGCTGGTGGATGGAAGTATAGATAGTTTATCAGCCCCTGCAGATTCTGAAGATATCCTGCCGGGAATAATCATTGGCCGCTATTTATCTGATATACTCTACGTGATTCCAGGTGATACTGTATTTCTTCTAACTCCAACCGGTGTGGGTCCATTCGCGCAACCGAGAGTCGGAAAATACAGGGTAACGGGAATATTCGAATCGGGATTAGCTGAATTTGACCAGGTTTTTGTTTACATCGGGATAGAGGAAGCCCAGCAACTGTTTAACATGGGTGAAAAGGTATCCGGGCTTGATGTTCGCACCACTAAATTAAAAGACGCTGAAAGTGTCAGCGAGGTTATCAGCGACAAGATTGGTTATCCCTGGTATCCAAGGACCTGGTTCGAGATGCGGAAGACTTTGTATAGCTGGATGCATCTTGAAAAATGGGCGTTTTTTATCATCCTCAGCCTGATCATTCTTGTGGCAGCGTTTAATATTATCTCAACCCTGGTAATGGTCACAATGGAGAAACGCAAAGAGATCGGTATCCTGGTGGCGATGGGTGCTACAAAGAGCGAGATATCGAGGATATTTATCTACCAGGGACTGGTTGTAGGGCTTTCCGGTACTTTTATCGGGCTGGCAAGTGGCTGGTTGCTGCTGGCTGCACAACAGAAATACCAGTTTATCTCTCTTCCGCCAGATGTTTATATGCTGGCAACTTTCCCTGTCCTGATTCAACCATTGGATTTTATTGCCGTTGGTGTACTGGGCGTACTTCTTTGCCTCCTTGCGGCTGTTTACCCGGCCAGGAGAGCAGCGGCGCTGGACCCGGTGGAGGCGATTAGATATGAATAACGAATCCGGGAAGAACGTGCTGCTGAAATGTGAGTCTGTGACTAAAACTTTTAAACTGGATAACCGTGAAATCCATGTTTTACGAGGCATTGACCTCGAAATTAAACGAGGGGAATTTATTTCGGTGGTGGGTCCTTCAGGTGCAGGGAAAAGTACCCTGCTTCATATCCTTGGTACCCTTGAAAAACCAACTGGCGGCAAAATCTGGATTAATAATTTTGAAACCAGCAGTATCGATGATAACAAGAGGGCTGAACTGAGAAGGAAACATGTCGGATTTGTTTTCCAGTTCCACCACCTCCTCCCTGCTTTTACTGCTCTCGAAAATGTTATCATCCCCTCATTGATCCTTGGCCAGGATCGTGACCAAAGCGAAAAACAGGCAGAGGAAATCCTTGGCTCAATGGGGCTGGGAGAACGGCTTAAGAATAAACCAGCGGAACTTTCCGGTGGTGAACAGCAACGGGTAGCAGTAGCCCGCGCATTGATAAACAGTCCTGACCTGGTACTGGCTGATGAACCAAGCGGAAATCTGGACAGGAGAACCGGTCATGCCCTGGAAGAGGACCTGGTGAAGTTTGCCCGTGAACGTGGCGCGGCTGTTCTTGTTGTGACTCATAACGAAGAATGGGCTAACCGTGCGGACAGAGTCCTCAATCTTGTAGATGGATCAATAAATTAATTCATTGATACTTATTGATTAACACAGTTAATTTTCAAATTAAAGTTGCTTATTTATAAATCTCCGAACCTGCTAGCACGAGGCTCAGCCTACGAAACCGAACAGGTTTTCAAGAAGTATACCTGTTAAACATTTTTCAGTTTTAAACCAGTGATTAATGCTCTTGTTTGAGTGCGATTGATTCCCTTATGTCTCGCTCATCACTTGCTTGACCACTATATTTAATCTTAGCATTATTTATAACCGTTATTGAAAAGAGACAGGAAAGACATCAATGACAAACAAGTTTTCTTTTCACGTTCAGCAAGCCATCCAGTACGCTCGTGAAGAAGCCCTCAGGCTGGGACATGACAGTATCGGTACAGAACATCTCCTGCTTGGGTTGATTCATCTCGGCGAGGGAAAAGCTGTAAAATTGTTACGCGGACTTAATGTTGACCTCGACGAGGTTCGTGAAACAATTGAAGAAGCTATAGAATCCCCCTCCACAACGATGAAGATGGGAAATATCCCGTTTACGAAGCGTGCGGAGAAGGTGCTGAAAGTATCATATATCGAGGGTAAAAATCTCTCATCCGATAATATTGGCACTGAACATCTGCTGTTAGCCCTGGTGAAGGACGAAGAAGGTTTGGCCGCCCAGGTTCTGACCAGTTATGATGTTACCTATGATGCCATAAAAGCTGAGATGGAAAATATGGGTGAAGAAGAAGCAGAAGGCCAGGAGTCTACTCCTGTTGTCCCAAAATCCGGATCAAAGAGCAAAACGCCTGTCCTCGACCATTATGGACGAGATCTGACCAAGCTTGCCAAGGACAATGACCTGGATCCGATTATCGGACGTGAAAAGGAAATCGAGCGTGTCGCGCAGATTCTTTCACGGCGTAAAAAGAACAATCCTGTCCTGATCGGTGAACCCGGTGTCGGAAAAACAGCGATTGTTGAAGGACTTGCTCTGAGGATTATCCAGCAGAAGGTAAGCCCGGCGTTGTTCAATAAACGTGTTATCGCTTTGGACCTGGGTGCGATGGTCGCCGGAACAAAATATCGTGGTCAATTCGAAGAACGTGTGAAAGCTGTCCTGGCAGAACTTGAGAAGAATAAAAACGTTATCATATTTATCGACGAGCTGCATACGATAGTCGGTGCGGGAAGCGCGTCTGGAAGTCTTGATGCTTCCAACATGTTCAAGCCTGCGCTTGCCCGTGGCGAATTGCAATGTATCGGCGCTACAACACTCAATGAATACCGTGAAAATATTGAAAAAGACGGCGCTCTTGAACGTCGGTTCCAGAAGCTGATGGTTGATCCACCGAGTGTGGAAGAAACACTGGATATTCTCAAGGGACTGAAACTTCGTTATGAAGAACATCACGGTGTTCAGTACAGCGACGCCAGCCTGCACAACGCGGTTGTTCTCGCTGATCGTTATATCTCAGACCGTTTCCTGCCGGACAAGGCAATTGATGTTCTCGACGAAACCGGCAGTAGGCTTCGCCTGATGAACCTGGTTGTCCCGGAATCTGTAATTGAACTTGAACACAAGATCGAAGATTTGCAGACACAGAAAGACGACCTGGTTAAAAATCAGGAATACGAACAGGCAGCGGAACTTCGCGACAAAAAACGTCAGTTGGAAAAACAGCTCACAGACGCCCGTCGTGACTGGGAGAACAATGAAAATGCTACTCCCATCGAGGTTTCTGAGGACGATGTAGCCGAAGTGGTCAGTATGATGACCGGCATTCCCGTCAGCCGTGTTGCTGTAAGTGAATCACAACGTCTGCTTGAGATGAAAGACGCCCTTAAGAAACACATTGTCGGGCAGGATGAAGCGATCAACGAGCTGGTGAAAGCAATCCGCAGAAGTCGTACCGGGCTGAAAAATCCAAACAGGCCAATCGGTAGTTTTATCTTCCTCGGCCCTACAGGCGTTGGAAAAACAGAGCTGGCGAATGTGCTTGCGGAATACCTTTTCGAGGACAGGAACGCTCTGATCCGAGTCGACATGTCCGAATACATGGAGAAGTTTAACGTCAGTCGTCTTATCGGCGCCCCTCCGGGGTATGTAGGATATGATGAAGGCGGACAACTTTCCGAAAAGGTCAGACGTAAACCATACAGTGTCGTTCTTCTCGACGAAGTTGAAAAGGCTCACCCGGATGTATTCAACGTAATGCTCCAGGTGCTTGATGCCGGTGAACTTACTGACGGCTCGGGAAGACGTGTTGATTTCCGAAATACAGTGATCATCATGACCTCAAACCTGGGAACACGTGAAGCCAAGAAGGGTTCGATTGGTTTCGGCGATGAACAGATTGATGGCGATTACGTGAATATGAAGACCAAGATGCTGAAGCAGGCTGAAGAGATGTTCCGCCCGGAATTCCTCAATCGTCTTGATGAAATCATAGTTTTCAGGATGCTTGGCAAGGAACATATCCTGATGATCGAGGAAATTTATCTTGCCGATATCAATGATCGCCTGGATGATCGTGGAATTCTCCTCGACCTGACCCAGAATGCCAAGGAGTTTATCGCGGATAAGGGCTATACACAACAGACCGGGGCCAGACCATTGCGTCGAGCGGTAGAGAGGTATCTTGAAGATCCATTGGCGGAAGAGATGCTGAAGGGTAATGTCAAGGACGGAGATATGGTTAAGGTTCGTGTTAAAGAAGATAAGCTGGTCTTCATCTCTGAACAGCGTCCGGAAAAGGCTGAGGAAACTAAAGAAGCATAAATCTATACTGAATCTATAATATGGCCCTGTTAGCTTGTCTAACAGGGTATATTTGTTCAGTTGAGTAAATAGTTTGGATTGACAGGTTTCATTGATTTTATAGAGTGTGTAGCCTGGGTTGTCTTGCAACCCAGGTTTATTATTTAAGATTTATGCCCCTGTTAGCTCGTCTAACAGGGTTTATTTGTTCATAAATGAATCTTTTAAAGACACTGGATCCCGAATCAAGTCCGGGATGACATCTTTTGGTGGCAATATATGCCCCTGCTAGCTCGTCTACATGGATTGCCAGCCTTTGGTGGGTTTATTTATTTTGGGTAGTGTGTGTAGCCTGGGTTGTCTCGCAACCCAGGTTTATTATTTAAGATTTATGCCCCTGTTAGCTCGTCTAACAGGATTTATTTGTTCATAAATGAATAATTTAAAGACACTGGATCCCCGATCAAGTCTGGGACGACACCCTTGTTAATTTTATCAAAATAAAAAACCCGGGAAAATCCCGGGTTTTCTGTCTCGTAGCTATAGTAATTGGGCTTTAGTGCTCAGCTTTTTTCTTCACCTTGTCCATCTTCTTTTCGGTCTTTTCAGCTGCTTCTTCTACTGCTTCACCAGCTTCTTCGACTGCCTCACCGGCTTCTTCAACAGCCTCTTTCACTTCTTCGGCAGCCTCTTCAACAGCTTCGCCGGCTTCTTCTACAGCCTCTTCAGCCTTTTCCATGGCTTCGCCAGCCTTCTTGGTGGCATCTTCAACTTTTTGTGCGCACCCTGTATAAGCAACCAGAAAAACTACGGAAACAGCTAAAAGTAAAACTAACTTACAAAAAACCTTCATGTTCTTTACCCTCCCCAATTTTGTACAAGGAACCCAGCTGGAATTTCAAGAGAAACGTAGTGTTATTTAAACAAGAAATCAATCAATAATTGAAAATGTAAACATTTTCCATAAAATTTATCATTTTTGGTAGTTTATCTCTTGTCAATTCCAAAATTTCATAAAATTTTCACTGCTTCAGTGTATTCGTTGACCATTCTATCCATTAATTCAGCGACAGATGGTATATCTTTCACCAATCCTGCTCCCTGTCCCGCTTCCATCATTCCCTCTACTTCGTCACCGTTAAAAATACCCAGACGTTCACGTTTTACACCCAGTAATTCTTTCAGTTCATCGGCTTCAGCTCCCCTGTTTTCGGCTTCAAGGACTCGATTTGACCATTCGTTTTTAATTACTCGCGCTGGACCGATCTTCAACAGTCTGAGTGTTGTTGATGTGTCTACCGCATTTAAAACGGCCTGTTTATAATTATCATGAGCACTCGATTCGATCGTCGCCGCGAACCTGGTCCCTACCTGGACACCTGACGCACCCAGCGCCAGTGCAGCGAGGATCCCACGGCCATCGGCTATCCCACCAGCTGCGATAACAGGGATATCTACAGCATCCACCACCTGCGGAACCAAAGAGATAGTAGTCACCATATCCAAACCATTATGGCCTCCGGCTTCAAAGCCTTCGGCGACAACGGCATCACATCCGGCATCCTGTACCTTCAGTGCAAGTTTGACACTTGGCACAACATGGACAACTTTGCAGCCGTTTTCCCGCAATACGGATGTAAATCGTTTCGGACTGCCGGCAGATGTGAAAACTATTTTGATACCTTCATTAATCACTACCTGTATCAGTTCTTCTACATCTCCCCGGTAAGTGGGAACATTAACACCGAATGGTTTGGTGGTCAGTGATTTCGCCTTGCTGATGTGTTCTTTTAACAGTTCCGGTTTCATTGATCCAGAGCCTATCAATCCCAGTCCACCTGCTTCGGATACTGCCGCGGCAAGCTTCGCACCCGAAGCCCAGATCATCCCTCCTTGGACAATTGGGTATTTAATTCCGAACAATTCTGTGATAGTAGAATTTTTGAATAATTCGCTGCCCATTAATTTTCCGAAATATCTATGTTGTTACTGAATATCTTCCATTTTCCAAAGGTATAATTTCACATGACCGAGAAATATTTTAAACTTTGCCAGTAGCGGCCATCCCATATCGTCCGCACTGAACCAGCCGATATAGTCACCTGTCAAACCAACTATCCCCGAATATCTCAGGATACCGTCAATTTTTATCGTATTCCATCTTTTGCCGGCAAGTTTCAGTTCCTTGTCAGGCCCGACCAGGTTGATATGAGTTTTTTCATACCCACCACCTATCGAGGTAAAAACTGTCCCACTTTGCCTCGACAAAACCAACTGTTGTGCGTACCAGATCATTGAAAATGGATCAAAGGCGTTTGATGGCAAGGCTAACCTGGTCAGTTTATAGTACCTGTCAGCATCCATCTCACGAATTTCCAGGAAACCATTCTGATGATCGAAATAATGAACTTCACGACCGCTATAGTCCTTTTCATAATAGTTCATTTCGATCCAGATGCTGCCGCTGATATCCCTTGCCATATGGACTTTGAATGTATCATTGATGGTAACAAATGGGACACCTTTTGCAGACCTGGCAACGTATTGAATCATCCAGGTCGGCTGCCCATGCCAGTCACCTTCATGAACATCAATTTCAAGTGTCCCCAGTTTGATAAAACTGTATTTTACCTTGTAATAAAACCGTTTCCCCACCCAGAGTACTTCCGCGGGATCAACCAGGGCAAGATTTTCGTTATAAACTGAATCCTGGAAATTATTATTCTCAACCGGATCTTCGTAACTGAGTGAATCCACCATGGACTGGATAATTTCCCTGTGAAAACCATTACGATACAGCTTTAAGTATTCGTGTCCCAGGATGGCAGAGGAGTCAGAACTATCCATTTTATAATGGTGGATCAGCTCCGGGTAAATTTCTTCATAGGGAAATCTTTGATAGCTTTTCAGGAGTATCTCTTTTGCCTGGGCGGTATCACCTTGCGCTATTTTCAAACGAGCGAACTCAATAACCGTTTCCGGTTTATTTGATCCGTGAACCAGAGCGTCTCGGAGGTATTTTTCAGCTTGTTCAAGCTTACCTTGCTCCAGCAGGTTTTTACCAAGTTCGTACTCAGCCTCGTAATATTTTTTGCCTTGCTTTACTGAATTTATCAGATACTCTGCACCTTCTTCAAGTTGACCTGATTCAGATAACAGCTTGCCCATCCAGTAATTAATTTCAGCTTTATCCGGATTAATCAACAGTGATCGTTCCAGGTGTTCAGATCCATCATTGCCTTGAGCCTGTTCAAGCAGTCCAAGGTTAAAGTAGAGGACAGCACTATCGGGACTAATGCTGATATTTTCGCTGATTACCTCCGCAGCTTTTTTATAATCACCAGCCAGGAAAAGCGAATCTGCCTGCGAAAGTAACAGTTTGCCACCTTTCCCCTTCACCTTCCTCTCAAAAGCCTGCCCTGTGATAAATAGAGCGACCGTTATGAATAATAAAACCAGTAGCGTTTTCTTGTGGAAGCCCCGTTGCACTATTGTACCCCAAATACCAGTCTAACGAGAAATAGCGATAATGATTCCCAGTAAGTGATCATTAGTAACGCCAACAGCATCAAGCCGATAAACGGTAATGCCGCCCTGTAAAGATCGAGTATCGGACGTTTGAATCTGAAACTGGATATAAAGAGGTTTAATCCCACCGGTGGAGTTGAGTAACCGATTTCGAGGTTTGTCAGGAAGATAATTCCCAGGTGAACGGGATGAATTCCAAACTGCTGCGCTACAGGGAGGATTAGGGGAACAACTACGACAATTGCGCTGAAAATATCCATCAACGCACCGACGATCAGTAGGAAAATGTTGAGAATGATCAGGAATGTCCACTTGGATGTAATTGTCCCACTGATTGCTTCAAATATCGCCTGCGGGACTTCAGCGTCAATCAGGTAGTTTGTCAAACCGAGCGCTGAACCGAGTATTAGAAGGATTCCGCCGACAAGAACCGTAGATTCTTTTGTTATCCTGGGAAGATCGCGTACCGGATGAATATCCTTTGTAATCAGAATTTCAACAAACAACAGGTAAGCTGATGTAATCGAAGCCGCCTCGATTGCGGTAAAAAATCCTCCGTAAATTCCGGCGAGAATGACAATTGGCAACGGTAATTCCCATCCTGCTTCTTTCACTGCTGAGAGTGCCTCTTTCCATTCAAACTTTTGAGTTGGAATTTTATTTCGCTTCGCTATCCGTACACTGTACACAGACAAGACAAATATCAACAGCATTCCCGGTAGAGCACCGGCTACAAAAAGCTGGTCAACTGAAATCGACGCAATCATGGCAAAGAGAATAATCGGCAGGCTTGGCGGGAATAGAAGTCCCAGGCTACCGGAAGATGTCAACAATCCCAGGTTAAACCTTTCAGGATATCCCTCCCTGATAAGGACAGGGAATAATAATCCACCAAGAGCCACTATAGTTACACCTGATGCACCGGTAAATGCGGTAAAGAAGGAACAGATCACCAGAGCGACAATCGCCAGTCCGCCCGGCATCCATCCGAAAAGGGCATTACTGACACGCACAAGACGTTGTGGAGCACCGGACTCTGCCAGCAGGTAACCGGCAAAGGTGAAAAGAGGTATCGCGATTAGGGTTGGTTGCGATGCCATTCGGTACATCTCAACGATCACTGCAACCGGTGGGATATCACTAGCTGAGAATGAAGAGAGCGCGATCGCCGCGAGAACAGTAAACAGAGGAGCACCGGCGATAGCTAGAAGAAGGCTGCCAATAAGAATCAGTGTGCTCACCGGTCGTTCCTTTCTTCGTTTTCATTATCGCCTGTTTCCTCGTCCTCTTCTGTTTCGGGTTCCTCCTCTTCTACCTCCCCTGGTACTTCATCTTCTTCGTCTGATGAATCTTCTTCGGTATTTAAATCAGTTTCTTCTTCAACCACGTTTTCTTGTATTTCTAATCTGTTGGTACGTCCAAGCGCAATGTTGAGAACTACCTGTAAGGCGATAAGCAAAAAACCGGCAGGAATTATAATCTGCGCATACCATGCGGGGATGATACCGTATAATTTTGAGCCAAATTCCCGTTCTCCCATGACAAATTCAGAAGAGGCACGCATCAAAAAGAACAGGACTGCCAGGGTGAACAGACTCCCTACCCAATAGAGAACCGTTTTTACTTTATCGCCACTGATCCTAGTGAGGATATCAATACTGATCTGCCTTCCCTGGCGTGTTGCCAGAACTCCTCCGAGCATACAGATCCAAAGTACCATATGCCTCAAAATCACATCAGCCCAGGGAATTCCGCTGTCGAATATATTTCTCAGTACCACCTGGGAGAAAGACAATCCCACCATTGAAACCAGGACTATCGAAACCAGGACTGATACGATCAAGGTTAGTATTTTATCAAAAGCGGCAATTACTCGTCTCAACCTATCCTCAGTGTTCAAACAACGTTCTAAAAGAAGAAGCGACCGCATCAATTACAGCCGCAATCTTGATACACCGGTAATGTAAAATCAAGTGGGAATTTATTTTTTGTTACGGAATTCCGTAAGTTCGTTTTTTATTTTTCCCAGCAGTTCCTCGCTGTACAACTCGCCGCTAAGCTGTTGTTGAATATCTTCTCCCAGCTTTCGTGATTTTGCCATATCCTCGTCTGAAAAGAGTTGCGTTAATTCGATCCCCGCTTTTTCCATCTCCTTGATTGAAGCCTGGTTGTCAATTCGTGAAAGTTCTGTCAACTCCCTTAATCTTTCGCGACAAATTTCCAGTACTACGTTTTGAGTCTCTTCCGGGATAGCATCGAATTTTTTCTTCGAAACCAGGACTGCGCCTGTGGAATTAGTGATCGGCTGAAGGCTCATGTAATTTACACGTGAAAACCATTGAAGACTGATAGCTGCCAATGGAGAACAGTAGACCGCGTCAAGCATACCGGTTTGCAGTCCTGTCAAAACCTCCGGCAGGGATAAGGGCAATGGTTTAACACCGATATTCTCAAAGAGTGATTTAGCCAGGGGATCACCTTCCCAGCTCCATACTTTCATACCTTTGAGGTCGTCAGTTCTACTGACAGGTTTTTTACTGAAGATGTAAACATATCCGACTTCTGTAAAACCGAGGAGCACATATCCCTGTTCCCGGAATGAACTGTCGAACCTGTCATAGAATGTATCGGTGATATGATCGACTTCATCTTTTGAATTGAACAGGAATGGTAATTCCAGCACCCTGATTTCCGGGAGAATTTCTCCCAGGCCAGCCCCTGTAAATCCGGCTGAATGCAATTGGCCGTAGCGGATCTTTCTGATAACATCTATTTCATCACCCTGAACACCACCAGGATAAATTTTAAAGCCTACCAGCCCTTCTGTTTTTTCACGAATCTCTTTGTCGAGAGCCCTCATTATTTTCATCCAGGTTGATCCGTCCGGGGCAACGGATGCAAACTTGATCTCATATTTTGGTTTTTCTGCCGATAAAAATTGTGGTGACAGGAGAAAACAACAAATCAAAAGTACTGTAACTACAGGTTTTTTCATTTCCGGTTCCGGGTATTAATGGGTAAATGTTAGCCTGATATTTTCTGTATTAAACTGATTAACTGAATTTCTGTTCCAATTCTGAGTTCGATTCTGTATCATGTGATTCGGACGAAAGGACAAGTAATATTTTAATATTATTATAATTAAATAAGGAAGCTCACAAATACTCATCAAGATTTTTAAGGAGAACTTCGGCTTTTTTCTGTGCGATCCTGTTCACCAGCCGTATCTCTGGTGCCAGTTCAAGATCATACCGGAGAATTTTTTCCAATCCCTCACGGGCGGAATCTTCATCAAATGCCGGCAGATCCACGTATTTAACCTTGAAAAGTTCACCTATCAAAAAATTCTTTCCACCGAGTTCCTGCTGGCGTTGAATGTGATATGATGCTTTCTCCGGATCACCACCAAGCATTCTCGGCCGACCTCCATAATATGCGCAAAAGAAAAGATGAGCTCCAGCATAGTAATAACTTTCATTATTCTCCAGCACAAACTTCATCATTGTTTCCGTCCGGACGAGATCCGCTACCGCGCTGACATCATCCAGGCTGAGGAGGATCGAGGAAGCCCAGGCGTTACCCATCCAGAAAACACCAGGAACAGCTTTGCCGGGCAGCCCGTTTACTGCACTGTTAAACTCATCAAGGTCATTCATTTCCAGCAAGTTTATTCCATATGATTTTTCCAGCCATTTTGAGCCGTAATCCCGTCCCCTCAAATAAAGTTTTTCTGCACGTTCAGGATTTTCATCCTCAACAAACGCAAGCGCATAACTGGTAAATCCCTGGGCAGCCAGTAACAGTAGTTTTTTATTTTCCGGATCAGCTCGAAGCAGTCCTTCCAATAGTTTCAGGTCGGACTCTATCGCGGTTTTTGCCAGTACAAGGTCATCCTCGCTCATAAGGGACTCAAAACCTGCGTCGAGGATAGTACCTGTGGAACGTACAGCGATGGTTGTCAAGCTGCATCCATTTATAAGCACGAGACTCATTAATGCAAAAATTATAGTGGTTTTGTTCAAAAGATGATTTTTCATATTAAGCCTGGTCGGTATCTTCACCATCACCGTATATCTCTTGATGGACTTTTTTAAAATCATGTTTACCACAAGACAGGAGCATCAAGACTGGCGCTTTTTCTTTTGCCAGCTTAACAATTTTGTCAGCCAATTGACGGATGTCCCATTGTGCATGTATATCCTGCCTTAGACGTGAGAAATGTTGTAATTCACGAGCATTCGCCGAAAATAGAACTCTTCTCCGGTGAGCATTTGTCAGGGCATAGGCAGCAGCTTGAGGTGAAACTTCAGCAATTTTCCCTGCAACTTTATCACTTAGTGACATAATTTTTTTAAACTCTTTTTCCTTCCCAACCTGACTGATAGAATCGGGGATTGTCCATCCAAGGGCTGGGTTATAGGGGCCAGAGATTATCGAAGCCATTCGGTGCCGTTTCAGCTGCGCAAAAGCTGTTGATGACAGGCACAGCTCAAAGGTGAAAGTCGATAGTTCAAATTCCCTTGTAGCCGGATCCCAGGCAGCATTACTGGACAGGGTATCACATACAAGCTTGAGTTTATCTTCCGATGACATTTTACCGGTTGTCTCAACTGCTTCCGAGTAGCTGCCACCATTCATCCTGAAATGGAGTGCCGAAAGAACTCTCTCTTCGTTTTTTTCATCAAAGTGCACCAGCCTGACATCTTCAAATTCCGATGTTTCGGTTTGTTGCACAATTCCCGGCCAATAGGCTGTAGATTCAGCAATCTTCCGTTCATATTCGGTTGTGAGAACATATTTTACCAGTGATGGCGCGATTCCTTCCACGGCTCTCCTGAGCAGATCCCCGAATCGAATTACTTCCTGGTTTTTATGGGCAAGGCAGGCCCTCGACATTATTTCAAGTGTCCGGGCATTTATTGTCATACCGAACTGTGTTTGAGTTGCCAGCGAAACTACATACCGTGCGTCTTCTGAGGCTCTCGATTCCGCAGGTCCTTTTTCCAGTTCCTCGTTGCTTTCTTCAACGATATCCTTGAAGTACTCCAGGAGATCAGGGTAGAGAAGTTTGTAGGCGTCATTCTGATTTTTAATCAGTTCATGAAATTCATTTTCAAGCGGACTTGATTGCAATTCTGGCGGAATAACATAGTCCCCATCAAGCTTGATATATCGTTGCGATTTTTCTGTAAATGAGGCTAACCTGTGGTGTTCTACAGCTTCAACCGCCAGCCTGCTGATCCCGGTAACGTCGAAGTTAAATACCGCATGTTCCGCAACACTTGCATGACCCAACCCGAAGATAATCCGCCTGTTTGAACGCCTGGCCTTTTCTACATCTTTCCGAGCGAGACTCCTGATCTCAGGTACTGATGCCGGATTCCTGCTGATCCTTGCGTAAGCAGCGGATATTGTTTCGGGAGTGATACATTCTTCGGGTGGAGGAGGATCGGTACCATAAGCCGACTCGACCAGTTCTGTTAAAGTGTCACGATCGATATTAAAACCTGCCAGGTTTACTTTCATCGGGAGTGTATCATTCATTTACAGCACTCCTGGCAAATTCAACCGCTCTACTTGCAGCATTTCTGAGTGAAGCATCCATTACAACAATATCTTTGATACCCATATTTGCCCATTTAACGATATCGTCTTTATTCGCTGAACGTAAAAGGATCATCAGCTTCCCTTTTCCCCCCTCGCAAAAATTTAGAAGTGACTCTATCAGTTGCTGTGAGTTGAAGAGCTTGGAGCTCAAATCGATAATCGCCCGCGATAGATTCATTTTTTCAAGATAAGGAATTAACCCGTGAAAATCGGAGGCAGAGACCACCTCGATTCCCTTTTCAATCAATCCTGCTCCAATTCGATACCTTATCCGGGGATTGTCTGTTAACAAAATAAGAGTTGTTTTCAGGAGTGGTGCAGACGGGACAAAATCATTTTCCGGCCTTTTTAATGCCCATTCTATTTTTGACTTTGCCGGTTTATTCCAGGTAGTCCTGTTCAGCATCTCAAATGCGCCATAATCAACAAGGTCATTTTCGGAAACATTTTCAGACGATTTAAGTTCCATTATCCAGAACCGGGGAATATCTTTGATTTTTTTTAGATCCCTTAGTTTTCGTTCTGTTGATATTGTTTTTAATCCAAAATAATCAGCATCTGCAACGATCAAATCACACCTTTTCCCGGTCAATTCATCAATAATTTCTGAATGATCAGTTGTTGCCAAAGTTTTTACAATTCCGAATTCTGTCAACCATTCCGGCCAGATAGAATCATTGCCGATGAATAATATATGTTCTCTTAATGAATCAGCCAGGATATCATGCTCACGTGAACGAAATCCTACTCTTTCCCTGTACTGATCACGACGTTGTGATAGTCCCGATTCAATATTCCAGATTTCTTCAATGATTTCACATAATCTCAGATGTTCTTTGCTCTCTATTTTTTCTATTTTTGCCTCAAATTCCGGTTTTATCCGTCGGAATAAAAGAAGAGAAAGCAGTGCTTCTGGTTCCCCCGGAGTAAGTGTCAGAAGCGATTTTGGAAAAAACAACCCGTCAGGTGTGATGTCCAACTCGAGATCAGCATCAAAGAATATCCGGGACACACTTATTCTTTCAGGGTATACTTCATTCCATCTCTCTTCGAAAAACAGTGCCAGCACCATTGGATGAATATCGGTTATATCGGCGATATATTCGTTTGATTCCAGCCTCAGGTCTTTAATATCCTCAAGGACGAGGGCTTCAAATCCTTTGAATTCAGTTTTTTCTCCCACTTTCGCTCTAAACGAGTAGGTAACCTCAAAACCCATATCCATGTAAACGATTTTACCGTGAAGGAGAACAATTTCATCATCTGATTTAATTTTTAGCTGGGGAAGAAGCGTGTCAACGGTGAAAACCAGTTCTTTGTTGCGATTTAGCTTTGCCTCCAGTAGACTGCTTATATAAACCTCTTCCCCGGCACGACTGAGGGTAAGGCGACTTTGCTTTTTTATCGGGGTTTTCAAGATTTTCACCCATTCCCGGGGAGAGAAATCTTTTAATTTGTCGGGTAAGATTGCTTGTGACTTTGTCGTTTTATTCACTTTAGCCGGCTACTTTTGTTCAAGAGATAGAGGCAGGAATAATCAGTTTATTTCTCGAATCCTGATTTACTTATTGTAACAGCAGGTCGTAGATATACTTGTCAATTATTGAAATCAGAAAAGTTGTGATTTCAAGCTGTTACGTCAATGATTGAAGGACCATCCGGGGAAGGAGGGCTTTTCCTCGGAGTTTCCTCTTCCTCATTATTTTCTTCTTTTCCCTTTTCATCGCCTTTTTTATAGCGACGCTGCCTGTTCGGGTTCTGATACGGATTTTCCCGACGGGTTACAGGGGGAATAATGGGTGTATCGTCCATACCAGCCTCTTTCGAAGACGTTACCCCAATTTATTGCATCGAATACGTTTATCTAATTGAATTTAGGCCAAATATTACTGGATTTCAATGTCTGGCAGGATTTTCTGAATAATGAATTGAATCGCACAAATTTTCCGGAGAAAACAATTTTACACTTCTTCACATGAATTGGCGGGTAACCAGCCCTGGCGACCGTCAACCAGTTGTATCTCCCTGAATCCCTCCAGCTCTTTTATGATGGTAACACTTGTACCCTCATGAAGGTGAAATACTTCCTTGGATGACAAATCAGGTGCGCTGTAAACAATAACTTTGTCCTGCATAATTATCGCTGACGGTGGTGCATTATCTTCGACAATCCGCAATATAAACAGCCCAAGCAAAAACAGGAAAACGGAAGAAGAAACCAGGGAACTGATTTTCATAATTTTACTTAATCGCCAGTTATTAATAAAAAGCGATATTCCGAAGATGATTGCAGCCAACATGGCAATCATCCACGATCCCCACGCGAGAATTCCTGGTGCAATTGTATCACGTAGTGAATCAAGCCAATCCCACAACGGCAACCTTGGCGGGTACTCAATCCTGTCAACCGTATGGGAGCGTGCAAGCTTCAGGTTATAACGGACATCCTTGCTTTGCGGCATCACATTTAAAGCCCGTTCATAGTAAAGAATCGATTCCCCCAGCCTTCCTGCCTTAAAACAGGCATTTCCAAGATTGAACAGGATATTTCCGCTTGAATATCCGCTGTTGAGGATCTGTTGATAAATAGTAATACTCTTTTCGAAATCACCATCCCGGTAAGCATTATCAGCCTGAACAGCGAGGTCTTCTATCGTTCCGGCATTAACTCCAGATGGATTTATTGACAGAAAAAACAGGCCAACTATTATTAAAACAATCTTGTAATTCGAACAAATCTTTAAGTTTAGTTTCAGCATTAGATGAATTAAATCTCTCTTCTTAAAATGCCACCCAAATACTACGATTCTTAACTAGTTATCCCCAACCGATACCAAAACACGAAAAATAAGTATTTACGTTTTACCTGAATATTATCAGGCATTTAATACCTAACAATACCCTAACAATCACTACCTGACACGAGTTATCCACATCTTATTCACATTTTTCATTTTCTGCTGAAATATTGTTTCGTTTTAGTACATATGTCAGGTTAATTCTGACTTAAAAATATTTATGTCTTTTGTGCTGTTTTCTGTTTTCCCGAAAGTTGATAATCTGCGGTATGTATCCAATTCCGGGATTTAGAAATCAACGTATTCAATGTTTCAGCATCCAGACCATCGGGAGTGAATCTTGCCGTATTACATTTTTCCAGGATCATTTTGAATTCTGTTTTCAGTTCCTCTGAAATATTCCTGTATGACAGGATAGTCATAATGTTGTCAAGATCAAGATTTGTAGTATTATTGTGCGTTCTATCAGCCAGGTAACTGATTAATCCCCTGGCAAGAGCGGTATACCCTTCAAGGATTTTATTCTCTTTATGTAAGGTTGTAGCTTCTTTCAATGCCGCAGCCACATGCTTCCGTGCCTGCCTGCTTTTTCGACCCGCTACATCACCGGCAAGCTTCTCCTTTCGCTGGCGGAGCCATAACGCAAGGAGGGCGATAGTAGCCGGGAAAAGGTACGAAACAGGGTACAGGGAAGAGTGATACAAAGATTTATTTGTTCTACGCAGCCCCTTAACTGACTCATGAATCCAGCGAATATCGGTCGTAAGTGATCTTACCTCTTCAGGACTTCCCCCTGGTGCTGAATTACCCGCCGCTGCCCAGCCGGTAGCCGGGGCGACATAGAGATTTAATTCCCTGGTTTGATCTGTTACATATTTATTCTTAACAGGATCAAAGTAACTGAAACTGACCGGGGCAATCTTTTGTTTACCGGCACGTCGCGGGATCAGCAAGTAAGTAAAATTCTTCTTCCCCCTCATTTTACCGCCGGAATGTTGCGAGTTTTCACTTATTTCGGGATCATACTTTTCGATATCGGGTGGAATTATTACCAGTGGCTCAGGGACAAAACCGATATTGCCGCTGCCGGATATTGTGACTTTTAAAGTAACCGATTCATTGGTTACCACAGTATCACGATCGAGTTTGGCATTGATATTATATCTTCCAACCAATCCATCAAAGTTTTCCGGCCTTCCGAAAGCAGGGAGCTGTTTTACTTTCACCTTTACAGGTTCTGAAGAGATGTTCTTCTGAACTCTTTCATAACCGTCGAAGAATGAATCAAACAGGCTTCCCGGTCTCCGTCGGTTTTGACGCTTTTGCACCTCGCAAACAATATCCATCGGGCCTATTGATAATTCGCCTGACCTGGTGGGGTACAACAACAATTTATGGATAATCGCCGTATTATATGTTTTACCGTCAATCACTTTCTGTCGTACAGAAGGTGGATTGGGTACTTCTATAGCTTCTGACCAGAAACCGTCGGTACTGGAGACACTCCTGACATCAAATGTTCGCACGTTTTCCCTGTACCATAACGTATAAGTAACTGCTACCGGTTGCTGGAGGTAAACTTCCTGCGGATCAACCCTGATATCGAGGAAAATACTCTCGGCCTCCGGCTGACCCTGGATGCGAATTTTATTCGTAGGTTTTGCTTTTGAACTGCTACCTGTACCTTGTTTAGAACTACCTCCCTGCTGAGAACGGGCGTTTGTTCCCATTTTTACCTTGATTGTAACCTTCGGTCCCTGGTAAGTTTTTCGTTTCACCTTAACCTTGGGCCCATTGATCATGAAGGTACCCGGCTTTTCGGCGACTAATATCCAGTTTACAGACCGTGATGATTCCATCCTGGCATTTATAACTTGCAGGTTTGTTGAGGTATTTGGACCGGAGATAACTCTAAACGACGATGGAAAATGTACATCAGGGCTTGGAAGAGTCATCTTGTTGCCGAGAATTTCCACATCATAGCTGAAACTTTCGCCGACCATGATTGTTGTTGGTTCGGCAGTCGCTTTGATAACAATATCTGCGAACAACACTCGTGGGTACAAAAGAATGGAGATTGTTATAAACAGGAGGATATTTATCAGCCTGAGATTAGGTAACCTGTTAATTTTATGGTTCATTCCTGCAATCATTACCAGTCTTTTTTCACCTTCTTTTTCTTCGCTGGAATCTGTTGACGAACTACCTCTTTCAGTAGATCTTTTTCATCCCGTTCAAGTTTATCCAGGAATCTTTCAGCAAGTTCTTTGTCCATTCTTTCCTGCTCAGACTGTTGCTGTTGTTGCTGTTGCTCGTCCTGTTGCTCCTGCTGATCCTGTTGCTGCTGGTTCTGTTGATCCTGTTGTTGTTCCTGGTTTTGCTGCTGCTGTTGTTGTTGCTGCTGTTCTTTATCCTGGTTATCCTGGTCCTGTTGATCCTGGTTCTGCTGTTGCTGTTGTTGTTGCTGCTGAAGTTTTCTTAAGGCCATCTCCAGGTTGATCTTGGAATCCATATCGTGCGGGTCAAGTTGTAATGATTGAATAAAAGATTTAACGGCCTGGTCGTATTGTTCAGCATCGGCCAGTGTTTTCCCACGGTTATATGCGGCTCTAGCCAATAACTCAGGCGAAGCCTCCGGCGGAAGTGACCTGAAAAGGGTGTCTGCTCTTCCCGAATTACCTTTGCGGGCATATACACCGCCGAGGTTATATAAAATTTCCGGCAGGGTTGTATCCATCTCTGCCCTGGCTTCCAGATACTTTACCATCGCGGAATCCAACTGACCCTCAACTACTTGCTTGTTACCCTTTTTAACCAGGTTATGAGGACTCTTTGCAAAGGCTGATTTACCGGGAACAAGTATAAAAAGTGAGATCATCAATGTCAGGGTTATCCCCTTTGCCAGCCTGGTTTTTGTTCCCAAAGGAATAAGCATTTCAATCACCAGTAATAAGAGAGCCAGACCAAGGAAAAGTTGAAAACGATCTTCATAACCGGTTACCTGGCGTTCACTCATTTCCTTCCTGTCCAGTTTAAACAGTTTCCGATAGGCAGATTTAAATGCATCGCCACCCTGGGTTGTCCGGAAATAATATCCACCGCTCGTTGATGCAATTTCACGAAGCATCTGTTCGTTCAGTCGGCTGGTAACTATATGTCCCTCATCGTCTGTTTTCCAGCCTGACGGCTGACCTTCCTTTGAATATTCCGGGATCGGATCACCCTTCTCCAAGGCCATTCCAATGGTAAAAATGGGGATACCGCGTTTTGCTGCTTCCTTTGCGGCGTCTATTGCACCACCTTCATGATCTTCACCGTCAGACACAAGCACAATAGCCTGTCCACGTCCTTCTTCATCGGGGAATGACTCCAGCGCAGAAGTTATCGCTTCTTTGAGAGCGGTCCCTGGGGTTGGGATCAGGTCAGTTTCCAGGAGATCGATAAACATACCTGCAGCAGCGTAATCCAGTGTCAGGGGACATAACGTATATGCAGTTCCCGCGAAAGGAATTACCCCTACCCTGTCACCCATCAAACCATCGAGGAATCGTTTCAGCTCATATCGAGTTTTCGCTACCCTGCTTGGACGGATATCCTGCGTGTCCATTGACCTGCTGACATCAACCAGGATATATAAATCGATACCCTCTCTTTTTACATCCTCATAACGGGTGCCGACTTGTGGATTTGCCAGTCCAATCACCAGCATCGTCAGGGCAATCCAGACAAGAATTCGCTTGGCACGACGGAGGCTGTTACTTCTGCCAACTGCAATCTGCGGCCATAATGACAATGACGCGAATTTTTCTCGTTCTTTCCGCCTGGGTTTATGACCCAGGAGGTCAAAAAGCAATAAAGCTAGTGGAATTATTAATCCAAACAACCAAAGTGGTTCTGCCCAACGAATCATCTTAAATCAAGTTAGTTAGAGTTTATTTTTTCATCACCAGGATTTTATGCCCGGTAAAAGGTTTGATCCTGTTTATCGTAATTTTTCCCTGGTCATCAATTTTGTCAAACGTATAGTCTTCGCCAGCCTTAAGCCTTGTGCCCTGTTCAGAGAAAATTGACACCTTGCTTGTCTGCCCGGTATAGATTACACGGGTGTCACGGGTATCGATGTACGAGTCAAATTCGTAATGCCTGAAGGCTTCCGGCTTTAATCCGGCACCTCCGAAGAACAGGAATCCACCGCCATACAATCCCTTTTTCTTCAATTCCCGTTGTGAAACGACAGCGTAAGAGATTGAATTGTGTATTTTATCTAGTGAATCACGTTCAGCCTGGGTTTTTGCCTTCTGCTTCAGAATTTCCAGATTTGATTTTGTCAGGGAATCAATCAACCCGGCTTTAAAAGCTATATCGATGTCGAGTTCAGCAATATGTCCTGAAAGTGAATCGTTGATACCTTCCTTTTCCAGTACAACCCTCTGGAGGGAATCAGATACCAGCTTGAACTTTGCCTGTCTTCTCTGGTCGAGTTTCTTCTTGAATTTCATCGGTGAAATGGATGCTTCACCCTGGTGCACGGAAGTATGGAGCCGTTTACTGTCAAAATAGAAATAGATCAGGAATCCGACTTCAAGTTCATCCCATAAACCTGCCGGGAGAATAAAATCACCCGCTTCTTCCTGAGGTACACCTTTAACCGATACCATGTAATCCATGGCCAGCTGGAAATGGGTGTCTCCATCCTTTACCTGGTACGGTTGATCAAATGATTCGCTGAAATCACTGATCTGTTTATCAAGTCCGACAATTTCGTCATTGAGGCTGATTATTTCATCCAGCATCGGGATGACCCCGATATTCTGTTCGTTTTTTAACCTCATACTTGTCCAGAACGCCAGCCGGTCAAAGGGTTCCATCTCTTCTTGTTCTTCGAGGATCACAGTCTCACCGGAGATGCCACCCTCCTCTTCATACATTTCGTTCCACTTCTGGGCAAGCTTCATCAACTCTTTTTCAGCCTTGGCGATTTTCGCCTTGGTTTTGTCAACCTGGGCGGTATATTCAGCCCATTTCCTCATGGCAGGATCTTTAGTTGTTGCATCCTTTTCACCACACCCAACAACCATCAGAACAACCAGAACCAGCATCCATGCGATATACTTTGTACCGGCTTTCATGCTCTTCCCCTCTTATGATATACAGACAATAAGAATATCCTTTCAGGGGCATAAGGTACAATTAAATTCTTGCCGGATAAACACTTCCAAGAGTTTTTCAGATTTATCTTGTTTTCATTGATCATGCCGCGAGGTTCCTTAGTCTTGTATTAACAAGGACACGCTCGATCACTAGTAACGTTAATGCGAGGGCAGCCCAAAAGTAGAACTTCTCTTCCCATGTTCGGAAATGTTCAACTTCTATTTTAGTTTTTTCCATCTCATCAATCCGGGTATATATTTCACGCAATGCCTCGGTTGAGGTTGCCCTGAAATATCTTCCCCCGGTTACATCAGCGATTTTCCTTAAAAGTTCTTCATCAATTTCAACTTGCACCTGGCGGTATTGAACCCCGTAAGGCGTCTGAACCGGTGCCCTGGCCCTGCCCTTGGTGCCAACACCGATAGTATAGACTTTTACGTTGACCTCCGACGCTGCCCGTGCTGCTGTCAGGGGATCAGGCTGGTCGACATTATTTACACCGTCGGTCAGCAGTATCAATACCTTGCTTTTAGAGTCACTTCTTCGTAAACGATTTGTTCCAGTAGCAAGTGCTTTCCCGATAGCAGTTCCGTCAACAACCGATCCTGCTTCAACTTTACCCATCAGTTGCGCCAGGACATCATAATCGAGGGTAAGGGGACACCATGTATATGATTCTCCGGCGAACATTACCAGACCCATCCGATCATTCTGGCGACCGGCGATAAACTCGTTGGCGACCTTTTTTGCCGCCGTAATACGGTTAGTCGGTTTCAGATCCTCAGCCAGCATACTTGTGGAAATATCAAGGGCTATAACCAGGTCGATGCCTTCGGTGTTAACTGTTTCTTCGTCGAGAGCCTCACGTGGACGCGCAAAAGCAAGTACCAGTAAAACGATCGCGGCTATCCGTAGAATAAAAGGCAGATGGCGAAGCATTCGCCGTATTTTACCCATCAACGGTTTGACAAGTGCTGCTGTTGGGAGAACTATCGTGGGTGACTGGTGTTTTATTTCCCGCCATATGTAATACGTTATGAGAACCGGGACAATAAGTAAAATCAGGAGAAATTGAGGATTAGCCCAGGTCATGACTTACCTCCCTCTCCCGAGCCAATCTCTTCTGCTGGATTCGTTTCGCTTTCAATTTCCGAAATCACCGGTTCCGTAGAATTTTTTTCCTGCTTCGGCTCGATTACAACCGGTTTATAGTTAGAAACGATAATCTCAGCATCCCTGAACATCTCGTCGCATCTTGATTTATCAATATTTCCCTTGGCGAATTTTACCATATCAGCGTCTGTCAACATCGCCAGGAAGACTTCTTTTTTCGCTTTAACCTGGTTTGATGTCAGCCAGCGGCGGATTTCCCAGGTTGTCATTTCCAGTACGGGTGCTTCATGTACTCTCTCAAATAAACGTTTCAGTATCTCCGATAATACGCTGACATAACCTTTGAGGTCACCTTTAGCCAGGGGATTATCCCTCTGCAGTCGCCTTAAAGCGCCAATTGCTTCGTCATATGGTGGTACAGGTGGTTCTTCATATTTTCCGTCGATTCCGACCTTTTTCCTCTGTTTTAGTTTTCTGACCAGGAACCATGCCAAAACAATTAAAAGTATTCCCACAGCCCACGGCCAGGCAAGTTTGAGGAAATCCATGAAGGTGAAAGGCAGTTCAGCTTGTGCCTTCAGCGGACGCATTTCTTCACCCGTTGAATCGGCAAGAACGGTTGAGATAAATACCTCTCCACCATTAATCGCCTTTATATCACCAGAGATTGAAAGCTCCAGGTCACCGGTCGAGAACTTGCCTGTATCATACGCGGCAACTGTCCAGGTGATTGCGGCACCGCCAAGTGATTTAACCTCTTTCTTCGAGGCAGTGTCAGCACCCAGGATATGGAAATCGCCAAGTTTATCGCCTAATGGTGGCCAGGTTACGGAATCGGGGGACACACCCGGAACTACCAGTCTGACAGTAATCGGATCACCTATTTTTGCCTCCAGGGGATCTATGGTAAGTTCGGGGACTGATGCGAATGATAAAGTTTTCGTGAATGAGAAGATCGCCAGAAGTAATAACGTGGAAATTATTACCCTGGTAGATCCCCGGTAAAACTGGCAGTTGAATTTCGTGTTTCTTTTACTGAATCTATTAAAAGTCATATTAATCAAAATATTAACAAGTAATTGTCTTGTTTACCTCAATAAAATCTGTCTATCTTTTCCGTTCCCGGTCGGCAAAAAACCTGACCAGTGGACGTAAATACGGTTGATCCGGTTCCGACAGATCAACTTCCACCCTGTCTATGTTGTTCCGCTTGCAGAACATATCGAGAGAGATCAGATCCTGCTGCCTTCCACGATGATAAGCATCCCTGAGAACAGAATCCTGCGAATCTACCCAGACAACGTTTCCCGTTTCGGGATCTTCTGCTGCAAACCATCCTACATTCGGCAATTCCCTTTCCCGGGGATCTACAATGTGGAGGTTAACCAGGTCATGTTTCTGCGCGACTATTTTCGCTGAATCGTTCCAACTGCTATCCGATATAAAATCACTCACCAGGAAAACAATTGATCTTTTGGGCTGAACCTGGAGCAGGAAATCGAGACTTGAAGAGATATCCGTCCCTTTTCCCTCAGGCTCAAAGGCGAGCATATCACGAATCATCCGCAAGGCGTGAGAAGTACCTTTTTTCGGTGGTACATACAGTTCAACTTTATCACTGAAAAGGATGAGTCCGACCTTATCCTGGTTACGCATGGCGCTGAAGGCGAGAACAGCCGCCAGCTCAGCCATAAGTTCGCGCTTCAATGCCTGGACACTACCAAATTCACCTGAGGCTGATACATCAACCAGAAGCATTACCACCAGTTCACGTTCTTCCTCGAACAGTTTTACAAATGGACGTCCTTCACGTGCTGTCACATTCCAGTCAATGGTGCGAACGTCATCACCGGGAACATATTCACGAACTTCGGAGAACTCGATACCACGTCCTTTGAACGCGGAGTGGTATTCTCCACTGAACAGTTCACTCACCGCTCCACGGGTTTTTATCTCAATAGTTCTGACTTTTTTAACAAGTTCTTTTGTAGTCATTTTCGTAAATGATGTTTACGATCCAGGAAAACTTCACCGAGCCCTGTTTACGGAACTTCGATTCCATGAAGGATTTCACTCACCAGGTCATCGCTGGTCATCTCTTCCGCTTCAGCTTCAAATGACGGGATAATCCTGTGACGAAGAATATCATGACCAATCGCCCGGATGTCTTCGGGAATTACAAATGCTCTTCCCTGCAGGAATGCCCAGGCTCGTGCTGCTTTCACCAGGTAAAGAGTAGCGCGTGGGCTTGATCCATAACTGATCAACGGTTTTAATTTTTCGATTCCGTATTCACCCGGTTCACGTGTCGCGAAGACAATATCCAGGATATAATTCTCGATTTTTTCATCGACGTAAACTTTATCAACTACTTTACGTGAATCGAGGATCATCTTCGGTTTGACCACTGCTTTAATTTTTGGAATATCCGCAACACCGTGGAGCCTGAGAATCCGCCTTTCTTCCTCACGAGCCGGGTATTCGATTTTCAGCTTTAGCATAAAACGGTCGACTTGGGCTTCAGGAAGCGGATATGTACCCTGTTGTTCGATGGGATTCTGTGTCGCGAGTACCAGGAATGGTTCCGGAAGCGGATGGGTTTCACCACCGAGGGTAACCTGCCGTTCCTGCATAGATTCCAGCAGGGCGCTCTGCACTTTCGCCGGGGCCCGGTTAATTTCATCAGCCAGGATAAAGTTGGCGAAAATAGGTCCCTTTTTCGTCTCGAATGAACCGTCTTTCTGGTTATAAATCAGGGTTCCAACCAGGTCGGCGGGAAGGAGATCAGGCGTAAACTGGATTCGATGGAAACTGACATCTATCGAGGACGCCAGGCTGTTTACCGTCAGGGTTTTCGCCAGTCCGGGGACACCCTCAAGCAGAACATGACCGTCAGCAAGAAGGCCAACCAGCAGTCGTTCCACCATGTAACTCTGACCGACAAGCACCTTACCGATTTCATCAGTCAGTTTTCTTATCGGCGCGCTGAATTTCTGTACTTCTTCAGTGATTACACTGATATCCTGGTTCATCGTTGAATTACTCCTATACTCAATCTATTATCTAAAAATCTCAAGCTACCGTTACCACTCATGAGAAAAATAAAAAGTTCCGCACTCTGCTCTTTTTCTCTTTGTATACATGAAAGGTGGAAGATACAAACTGGAAAGGATTTACGAAACAAAAAATTTGACTAACATTAACTCCGGGTGTTGATTTCATGTGATGCCAATAGTGTCGTTGCGAGCTTCCCCGGTTTGGTGGGGAAGCGAAGCAATCTCAGAGGTAGCCCGGGACCACCGTGTCCCAGGGATTTATTATGAAACCCGACAATCCCGAAGTATCGGGAATGTCGGGCCACACATCACATATATTTATAGTAATAGCCCTGGTTGACTTTCATCTGCCGTGGTAGACACAACCCGGGTTTCCCACACACAAAGTCGAACATGGGATTACTTTGTTAGTGGGCAAAAAACATCCACCGAGCTACACTGCGTTCCGTTTCATCGCTTCGTTTTACACCATCGATTTGAAATGCCCTTGTTAGCTTGTCTAACAGGATTTAATTGTTTAATAAATATCCGCGAGATATTGATACCTTTGCTTGCAGTGTCTCTAATGTTTAGATCGTATAGAGCTTTTTATAACCATCTTATAGTATCTTGAATCCATGAAAATTCAATCCCCACCAAAACTGATCAGTTTCAAACAGGGACTAAACGCCCTCTCCTCTGGACTGGGAATGATTTTATCTCGTGTCACCAGGCGACCAATCCCCCTGGGAATGCCGGTGATGCTAATGGTGGAGCCCGGCACCGCCTGCCAGTTAAAATGCCCTCATTGTCCAACAGGAAGGGGTGACCTCAGCAGACCAGCGGGAAATCTAAAACTTGAAAATTTCCGCAAGATCTGGGATTCGATCAAACCCGCACCAATCCGTCTTCAATTGTGGAACCAGGGTGAACCGCTAACCAACGTAGATATTGATGGGATAATCCGTCATGCTGCAGCCAGTGGTTCATACGTTGTGCTGGCAACAAACGTCGAATTGTTGGCTGATAAAAAAATGGCCGAAAGGATTGTAGCCAGCGGATTATTTGAACTGATTCTATCCCTTGACGGCGCTACCCCTGGATCACACGTGGCATACCGTGAAGGTGGTGATTTCAGCAAGGTCGAACAGGGTATTAAAAATGTAGTTGAGTTAAAACAATCTCTAGGACTTAAAAAACCGATCCTGACCTGGCAGTTTATCCTCTTTCGGCATAACCTCAAGGAAGTAAGCACGGCAAAAAGACTTGCAAAAGAATGGGGAGTTAACAGGATCGCTTTCAAAACTGCCCAGCTCGAAGACCTGTCCCGTGAAGAGGGCTTACGCTGGTTGCCGGAAAATCCGAACCTGCGAAGGTATGACCTGGTAAACGATCAATGGGTCTTAAAACGGAGAAAATATTTCTTCTGTGACCGTCTATATGCCAGCGCTGTAGTCCTTTGGGACGGCACAGTTGTCCCCTGCTGTTTCGACAAGGACGGTATCCATCCTCTTGGCAACTCCATCGATAAACCCTTCCCCGAAGTATGGCACAGTGAAGAATTCCAGGCTTTCCGAAAAAACTGGATTAAAGGCAAACGACCAGAGATGTGCAGTAATTGTACAGAAGGGCTTAAAAAGCTTTACAGTAGGATCCAATAGGCGGTCAAGCAACAATTATTTGTGTATATTTTATGAAGGTAAAAAGAAGCACTTTTAGTAAAATATTCTTTATCTGCTCTCAATCCTCTAGACTACTAGAAATATTGTCAATACTATAAAATAAAGCAAATCTTTAATAAATTTAAGATGTTAATACAAATTCAAGTATTAACTTCTAATTGTATTTCGATCCCCTTCAGCTTTTCAGGATAAATTCACCTATTAACCATTTGTGTATTTGGAAAGGAGATTTAAAATGAAAAGATTTTCCCATATCTTAGTACTTTGCCTAACTGTTGTTATATTAGTTTCATTAAATGTAATTGCCGTAGATATCGATTGGGAAGAAAGCATTGCTCCAGGCAATTCTGAATCGAAATATATACATGCTGGTATCCCAACTGGCAGCCCAGCATATGCATCAATAGATACTCGAGACATAAACGGCCCAGCAGCACAAATATTAGCAGATGTGCAAATCCATATTGATGGCACGATATGGGATTATATTCAAGTTGATGGCGCAAAAGTTTTTAAATATAATACTTGGAGTTCAGTTCCTTGGTCAGAAGAACCAGATACTGATGAAATCATCTTTCATATTACAGGCGGTGAGAATATAACTGGCTTTGCTCATTTTGATTTTGAAACGCCATAACCACAAATATAGTGTTAGTAAATGATTACAAGCCGTCAAATATTTAGCTATATCTTTAATAATGCGATTATTATTGCATTTTTTATACTTATCACAGAATCCAGAGCATCGATACTCCATATTCCGAGTGAATTTCCTTTAATTTCAGCCGCAATCGGTCAATCTGAAAGAGGTGATACAATCCTTATAGCTGAAGGGGATTATGAACAACCAGTATTTATCAACACCCACGGATTAACACTTGCAGGTGAATACTTATTTACAAGCGATACACTTTCAATCGCGGCAACAAAAATTTTTGGGTCATTCAATAACCGTCCCTTGACCATAATATTAGCAGAAGATGACACTGTTTCCGTAATTGGAATTACATTTCTTAATGGCTCTGGAGTGGGTGAGGGAGGTGGTGTTTATATTGAAGGTGCAACTATAAATATAAATCATAATGTGATTCGTGATAATTCTGCTGATGCTACAGGCGGAGCGCAATTTTACAATTGTTACGGAGTGATTAACTGTAATATAGTTAAAAATAATCAGGGTTTAGTGTGGGGAACTGGTGGATTATGTACTGATGGAGGAAATTATTTCATAAGTGGTAATCTATTTCAAGATAATTCTTCAGTAGGAGTCGCGGGAGGTTTAAATTTCTATAATGCGGGCGGTGTTCTTGAGAACAATATTTTTAATGATAATAATGCACAACTTGTTGGAGGTGGAGCTAAAGTAAGTGGTAACGGTCGACGTGATATTTCTGATAACATTTTTATAAATAATACAAGTTATAAAGGCGGAGGATTGTATTTAAGTACAATTGCTGACAGCATTATTATCAGGAACAACCTGTTTTATGGCAACCGAGCTGAAGTCGATGAAGTCAGCCAAGGGGGTGGGATAGGAATTGGGCAAGATTTTAGCAATAAATTAATTTATAATAATATGTTCAGGTATAATTCTGCCAACCATGATGGTGGAGCCATTCATACGGTCCAGAGCTTAACACTGTTCATGAATATTTTTAACGGAAACCAATCACAACGCGTTAGTGCTGTTGCAGTCCAAACCGGTAATGGTTCAGAACCAGTTGTTGAAGCTTATCAGAATATATTCCAGAAAAACTTTCAGATGGTACTTCCTGATCCTGATCAATTCTACGTTGGAGCTGTTACATCATTTCAAAATACCCATCTAGAGCTATATGAGAACGATTTTATTGAAAATCAATCTCCTGCAGCAGGATATTGTGATCATGCCTGGAACGAAGGTGATCTTGTTGTAGAAAACAACTACTGGGGAGATCCTTCAGGTCCTTGCCATGAGGACCAGAATCCTGATGGATTGGGTGATACTGTTGATGTCAGGCTGGATATTTTACCATTTTCCGAAGAATTATTTACAAATTTCCAGCCACCGGATTCATTCGAATTGATCGAACCTCTAGATGGTGCCACGAACTGGCAACTTCCGGTGCTGTTTACCTGGCAATCCACAACTGATCCAAATCCTGAAGATGAAATCGAGTATACGCTGGAGCTGTCAACAGATGTCAATTTTGAAGAGATATTCTATTATTTTTGCGGTATTGATACGTTTAGAGAAGTTTGGGTTTCGAATTTTGAGAGTACGTACTGGTGGCGAGTCTGGGCACATGATGATAGATGGGGTGAACGAAAAACAGAACCAAGAGAAATATTTATAACGAGTAACGACCTTATCCCCAGGCCATTCAACCTTGGACAACCGGAAAATGAATCAATTGTAGATCAAACTCCGGTATTATTCTCGTGGTATCCATCTATAGACTATTCTTATCGCGATGAACTAACATATACTCTCGAATTCGAAAATGTGGATAATTTCAATGATCCGATTCATTTATCAGCAGGATCTGATACATTTTTGATAATTGACGATATCGACTGGGAAAATAATTACCGCTGGCATGTTTTTGTTGAGGATCTCGCTGGACATCGTACATATTCAAACGAAATCAGGGACTTTCACTTGACATCAATACCTGAGCATGATTCATCATCAATACCGTCAACATGGGAACTTAAAGAACCATACCCGAATCCCTTCAATCCTGTTGTCAGCATTGTGGCAGGGGTACCATTTGCTTCAGAAATATCAGCGGAGATATACGATCTTTTAGGCAGAAAAGTTGAGGTTCTCTATTCTGGTAAAATCAACCCCGGTTACCACAGGTTACAATGGTGGGCGGACAACGCCTCCGGCATCTACTTGCTGCAAGTCAGATCAAATTCAGGATGGCACTCAACAAAAAAACTGCTATTGGTTAAATAAAAACTAGATCCAGCCAAATACTATTTCAATAGCTTTCCAATTCTCCCCAATCGCAATCGACTGAGTAGCGGAACATTTTCGCTTTTATCCCATGACATTGATACGATCCGAGCGGTGCCTATGACATTCGTTTCTGGAACAGGCCCGAAAAAGCGACTATCAGCGGACATATCACGGTTATCACCCATCAGGAAAATATATCCTTCCGGTACTTCATAAGGTCCCCAGTTATCACGATTTCCAAGGGAGGGATGAATTCCCATTGTTCTTGATCTTGGTGAATAGGTAAACTGATCGACATGCTGTTCAAATACAGAAGAGGGGAATAAGTCACCATCTACATACAGCTTTTTGTTTTTGATGAGAACTGTCTGTCCTCCAACAGCTACCACCCTTTTGACGTAGGGAACATGTTCGTCCATCGGTGTTCTGACAACTACGATATCGTTCTTTTTTACATCGCGGATACCCGGGAGTTTTACCGCAGGAATTGGAAAACCGATATTTGTCCAGGGAATACCAATCCAGTCCGGGGTACGTGGGCCGGTGGTTAATTTATCAGCAAAAAGGAAATCACCGGCTAGAATTGTTCCTTCCATGGAGCCTGTGGGTACATGATAGGCCTGTACCAGTCCCACCTGGATTACCAGCACCATCCCGACAATTATTGCCAGCTCTTTGGAAAAAGCGAGGATTTTTTTAATGAATTTTTTCTGTTTAGTCATTTTGCATCCAAACCAGTTCTGGGCTCCTGTACTTATTATTGGATACGAAGACAATTTCTTATAGTTCCCGTTGTAAAAAACGAAGCTACTCAGAAAGTGTTAGCCGTGTCGTTGCTAGGAAGCGAAGCGACGAACCGGAACGCATTGTAGCTTGGTGGGTGTAGTTGCCCACCGACAGTGCAAAATTGCCTTTTTACGTCATTGCGAGCGTAGCGAGGCAATCTCAATCCTCTTCAAGGTTAAAATCTGAGATTGCTTCGTCGCTTCGCTTCCTCGCAACGACATAATGAGAAACCCGGGTTGCGCGCCAACCCGGGCCATAAAAACCTTCAATTTAAATTTGGCGCTAAATCTTATTTAAATCGGCGGACGGAAAACGATGTCGCATCCAGTTACATCCGTTTCCGGGACAGGTATCTCTGTACCTGCCAGCAAAGCATCTACCGCATTGCGCAGGTAAGCTCCTTTTCCGTTACCATTTTTTCTCACATCATCGCTGACCGAACCATGATAAACAAGCTGTAAGTTTTGATCAAAAAGAAACACTTCCGGTGTTTTAACTGCCAGGAAGTTGCGGGCGATATCCGAGCTGGCATCAACGAGATAGGGGAATTTTATATCAAGCTCGATTGCCTGGATCTTCATGTTGTCGAAACTGTTAAGTGGATTTATCCCAGGATCGTTAGAGTTTAGAAAAACTACACCACCACCCTGCTCATTGAAATAATTACCCAGGTTTGCCAATTCCCTGTTCCAGTCCGTGGATAACGAGCATGAATTGGAGGTAAAAACCACCAGAGTTCCTTTTTTACCCCTCACATCGTTTATCGAAAGCCATGAACCGTCAACATTCTTCATTTTAACATCGGGCAACGGGGGCCTGTCACCGATTATCATCTTCGGCTGGACAATTTCCCGGAATTTAGGCTTATCCTTAGTCCCTGTTGACGAGCCTTCCCGCCGGCACGATGTAAACAGTAACATCAGAGATACAACAATCATAAGTGATACCAGTTGCCTGTATTTCATGAAAAACCTCTTTCGGTATCGATCATAGAATCACCCGGGAGATTATTTACTCTTTCCATGCCTTTTTAGCTTCCGGGGAAACAATTATCCATCCACGATTGAGAATTCCGATCGGTTTTGCAGTCAATTCTTCCCCGGCAAACGATGTATTTTTCCCCTTGCTGAAGAAATTAGTCGGTTCAACAGTCCATTTACAGACAGGATCAATCATTGTCAAGTCAGCTACGCTTCCCTCCTGTATTGTTGCCGGTGGATGCCGCATTATGTTGCGCGGATTTACAGCCATCTTTTCCACCAGCTGAGGCCAGTCCATGATACCTGTATTGATCAGTTCCCTGACCACAACACCGACCGCGGTTTCCAACCCAACCACTCCAAAAGGCGCCCTGTTAAATTCTACCAGCTTATCTTCATGGGTATGCGGTGCATGATCTGTTGCTATACAGTCGATTGTTCCGTCTTTTAAACCTTCTATAACAGCCAACCGGTCCTGTTCTGTTCCCAGTGGAGGATTCATTTTGAAATTGGCATCGTAACTGGTACACGCTTCATCATTCAGGGCAATATGGTGTGGTGTTGCTTCGCAGGTAACATTAACACCCTTCGCCTTCGCGTACCGGACATGCCTGACCGATTCTTCGCTGGAAATATGGCCAACATGAACTCGTCCACCTGTGAACTCAGCAAGAAGAATATCCCTTGCGACAATAATTGATTCCGCCAGTGACGGCCAGGGTGCCAGACCCAGCTGGGTACTGATTTCACCCTCACGCATTACTCCTTCACTGGATATTTCTTTGTCTTCAGAGTGTGTAGAAATTACCAGGTCATGCATTGAGGAGTATTCCAGTGCACGTCGCATAACTTCCGAACTAGTGACAGAATCCCCATCGTTGGATATCATTCTCACACCGGCGTGGTACAGGTCACTGATCTCGGACAGTTCACCGCCCTTGCGTCCCTTGGTAACAGCACCCACAGGATGGACACCCACCAGCGATCCCACTGCCATATCATATACCCAGCGGATAACACCAACGTTATCCAGTGGTGGGTCAGTATTCGGCATACATGCGACACCTGTAAATCCACCAGCTGCGGCCGCGGTTGTTCCGGTAAGGATAGTCTCTTTATCCTCTCTGCCGGGTTCCCTGAGATGGACATGCATGTCAAAAAATCCGGGCGCGATAATTTTGCCTTTCAAATCCAGGGTTTTATAATCACTCAAGGATGATTTATCGATTTTTCCGACCTGTTTAATTACTCCTCTTTCAACAAGGATATCCGTCTTTTCATCCATATTGAGAGCAGGATCTATAACTCGTGCATTCGTCAATAGAACCAGGGATGTTTTAGTAACCAGCCAGCCCCTGTTTACCATCAGGTCAGCTGCTTCTTCAGATTTCCAACTCATTTTCACCCCCTGCTATTAAAAATAGAACTGCCATTCGTACCGCCACTCCATTTGTTACCTGTTGCAGAATTACGCTCTGTTTTCCGTCCGCAACGTCCGAGTCAATTTCCACTCCCCGGTTCATAGGACCAGGATGCATAATCACCAGGTCTTTTGGCGCTTTGTCCAGCCGTTCACGTGTTATTCCATATTCAGCGTGGTATTCACGAATTGACGGGAAAAGCCCGGCTTGTTGCCGTTCAAGCTGAATTCGCAGAATGTTAAGGCAATCCGAGTTTGCGACAGCTTCAGACAGGTCATGATATACCTTAACGCCCAGTTTTCCTAAATGTCGCGGGATCAGGGTAGGAGGTCCACAAACCGCTACCTGTGCACCCATTGCCGATAATCCATAGATATTTGATAGAGCTACACGACTATGCGCAATATCGCCAACCAGGGTAACCCTGAGGTCTTCAAAGGAACCGAAAACCTCCCGGATAGTCATCATGTCCAGCAGGGCCTGAGTTGGATGTTCATGCGCGCCATCTCCGGCGTTAATAACTTTCGAGGAACAATGATTTGCCAGTAATGTGGGTGCGCCCGGGAATGGATGGCGCATCACGACCATGTCGATTTTCATCGCTTCGATATTTTTTACCGTATCAATCAGGGTTTCACCCTTTTTCACGGACGAGGTTGACGCTGAGAAGTTGACTACGTCAGCCGACAACCGTTTCTGCGCCAACTCAAAACTGATCCTGGTACGTGTAGAATTTTCGAAAAAGAGGTTCACCACGGTCACATGACGAAGCGTTGGAACCTTGGGAATCGGCCGTTCGAGAATTTCTTTAAAGGAAACAGCCGCATCGAGGATTGTCTGAATATCCTCCTTGCTGACTCCCTCAAGGCCTAGTAGGTGACGAGAAGCTATACCCATTTTATTCCTCCTCAGCCGGTTTATCGACAAGTACAACTTCGTCTACATCATCATGTTCAGACATGAGAACTTCGATATTCTCATCTGATGCCGTTGGGATATTTTTACCGACAAAATCAGCCTTGATCGGTAGTTCACGATGTCCCCTGTCGACAAGGACAGCCAGCTGAACCCTTCCAGGCCTTCCGTAGTCCATCAATGCATCGAGGGCAGCTCGTGAAGTTCGTCCGGTATACAGCACATCGTCGACCAGGATCACTGTAATCCCATCGGGATTAAACGGAACATCCGTCACTTGCACCCCGGGACCTATCTTTTTGATACGAAAATCATCTCTGTAGAGGGTTATATCCAGAACTCCAACGTTGATTGATACACCCTCGATTTTCTTTATTACTTCCGCGATTCTCCTGGCCACATATACGCCACGAGTACGTATCCCAACAATGCCAAGGTTTTCGATACCATGATTCCTCTCCACAATCTCATGTGCAAGCCGTGTGATTGTGCGCTTGATATCAGTGGCATCCATGATACGCGCTTTTACGTTTTCCATCCTTTCTCCCTATAGATAGTTCTTTGTTTCCTGAAACGTATAAAAAAACGCGCTCAACTGATTTAAGTGAGCGCGTTCTCGTTTATAACAGAGTATATAAAAACAACAAAATCAAGATCTCCAGGTGCTTTTTTACCCTGGTAATCCTGATCCAAAATTGTCTGTACCGTATTTTCTAATTTAAACATTCTCCACTCCCTTTCCCGCCTCTCCGGACAGGATTTAAAGGGTTTCGTCGAAGATAAAGTATCTGGGTATATGAGGCAAGTACGATTTTAAATTGATTGTTCTGAGAACTCTCATTCGATAATTGGAGCCGGGATTTCTTGAAAAAGGGAAGAGTATTGTAGCGGTAATATTAACAGGTCTATTTGAATATCAACCTTTATGTTGAAACATCAAATTCCAGGCGGAATTTGCATTTGCCCTGAGGTCGTCGATGGAACCGTCATTCTTAATTACTATATCTGATCGTTGAGCCTTTTCTTTGGGATCGATCTGGTTATTCCAGCGATCATTCATCTCTTCAACAGTTAATCCGGTTCGTTCAGCCGCGCGTTTAACCGCGGTATCTCTGTCAGATAAAACCGTAATTATCAGATCATAACGTTCACTGTCGTTCCATTCGAAGATCAAAGCCGCGTCTACTACAGCAACCTTGTTATTATCGATAACTTCTCTTATGGAATTTTTCAGTTTTTCTTTGATAAATGGCCAGATTGCCTGGTCAAGGTCTTCCCTGCTTTTTACGTCACTGAATACGATCCGGCCCAGTTCTGCCCTGTTGAGGATTCCATCTCTAAAAATTCTGCTGCCATAGCGACTTTCTAACCAGGAACGGAACTGCTCAGATTCATCTACTACCTGTTTACCGAGTATATCACCTTCGATAATTTTTGCGCCCCTGTCTGCAAAGACTTTGGCAACGGTTGATTTCCCTGAACCAATCCCCCCGGTTAGTGCAACTAAGGATGGTATTGATGTCCAATCGATTATTGGCACCCTGAATTGTGTCAGGATACTATTCTTCATTCTCTTGTTCTGCTATCTGCTTTTCAGCTTCATTCAAGATTGCGATAACTTCAGGATCGTTCGGGTTTTTATCCAGGAGTTTTTCACAGACTTTTTTCGCCAGGCCGGCCTGTCCCTGCTGCAGTAGTACATTGGCAAATGTTTTGGTAACGGGTCCCCTGATCTCTTCAGCGTCTTCATCAGTTATCTGGGCGGAATCAATGACAGATTCGGTGTCTGCAACTGTCTCGAATTCAGGCGTCTCTTGGGTTACAGAATCTTCAATGGAAGCTAAATCGCTAAGCTCGGCCTGTAGATTATTAATATCATCCTGGTCCAGTCCCTTGCCTGCTTTCCTGGCAGGTTCAGGTTTATCCACAGGTTTGGATTCCTCAACATCCTTTTCCAATGCTTCCGCTTTTAATGCCTCTATATCAGTTTGAGACAACGAACCGCCTGGTTCCTCGGTTACAGGCTTATCTTCGACAGGTTCTTCCCGCGATTTTGCAGATGTTTCAGCTTTTAAAGCTTCTATATCTGCCTGGCTAAGCGAACCACCTGTCTCCTCAGCTGGGAGTACAGATTCTTTAACTTCCTCCGTTACCGTTCCGGATGTTTCAGCTTTTAATGCTTCTATATCTGCCTGGCTAAGCGAACCACCTGTCTCCTCAGCTGGGGGTACAGGTTCTTTAACTTCCTCCGTTACCGTTCCGGCTGATTCAGCTTTTAATGCTTCTATATCTGACTGGCTGAGCGTTCCACCTGTCTCCTCAGCTGGAGGTGCGGGTTCTTTTACTTCTTCCTCTACCGTTCCGGCTGGTTCAGCTTTTAATGCCTCAATATCTGCCTGGCTGAGAGCACCACCTTCAGTAGTATCCGGTTCTGGTTCTACCGACTCAACCTCTATTTCCTGAGAAACTGTTTCTTCTTCCACAGATTCAACGGTAGTCGATCTGTATTGAGCCTTCAAACTTTCAATTGCACCTTGTACATTTCCATTATCTTCTTGTGTAATGTCACCGGATGGTTCATCTGCAGCAAATATTTGTTTAAGTTCTTCCTTATCATTATCATTCAGTTCATAATCGACTTCCCCCCCATCAGTTTCAGCCTCTTCTTCGACTTCATCCTCGTCAGGAATTACCGGTTGCGGGACAAGTAAAAAAGCATCGCCTTTCAGTTTATCGAGAATTTCGGGAGCATCGATCAGCTCTTCCGTTTCCACATCGAGATTGGCTAATATTTCAGATAATGAAATTTCCTCTACCGATTCAGAAGTCTCCACCTGTTCAGAATCCGCGTCAACTTCTTCATTTTTTGCTATTTCAGCTGATTCCTTTTTCTTCTGTTTCGCCTCTTCTTCCTCAACAAATTTATCGACAAGCTCTTCTGCGCTCGAGAAACCAGATTCTTCATTGATAATTTCAGAAAGTGCTTTTTCTATATCCATAACTTCTTTTTGCAGGGGTGGTATTTCTTCTTCAGAGTCTGCACCTTCAACGGCAACCTTCGCTGCTTCATCTTGCACCTGGTCACTGGTCTCTTCAGAAATTCCGCTACCTTCCCCTTGCTCCAATGATTCATCTATTGCTGCTTCTGTTTCATTCTCCTCATCTTGATCATCAATCAGGGTTGAAAGGAAATCGCTTTCATCCGCTTCACCCTCAGCCTCATCAGCAACGGATTCAACCCCAGGTTCCGCTTCTACCGGTTCGGTTTGAACATTATCCGTGACGGGTTCGTCTTCTTCGATAGGTTCTATTTCAGCCGTCTCGGGCACTTCTTCCACTGGAGAATCAGTGTTAGTTGTTTCTTGTTCAACTTCAGGTTCAAGTGATTCAAGGATATCGAGGGATTCAAGTTCTCCTGTAATGTCATCGTCATCTGTATCTTCTGGAGTCTGTGTAATTTCTTCAGTGATCTCTCCCGGATCATCTACCTCTTCCACCTGGTCATCGAGCGAGACACTACTTACATGAACGGTTTCAGAATCATCTTCACTATCACCATTAAAGATTGTCGCCAGTCCTGATTCATCATACTCCAGTTCTTCCGGCGTTGATGACTCAGGAAAAGCAGAACTTTTCTCCTCTTCAGTTTTTTCAATAGTTTCCGGTTCTCTGACTACTGCTTCTGCATCAGCTTCTTTTATTTCTTGTTCAACAGCTTCAGTAGCAACTGTAATGTTTTCATCTGGTTCCGGAGGTTCTGTCTCCATCGCAACCTGTTTAACAATTTCGTTTACCGCGGTGAGATCCAGTTTCGGACTAAAACCTTCAGGCAATGGCTGCCTGGATTTGGTAAGTCCTAAATCATTGGCAACTCGTTGCGAAAACGCTCCCGCGTAGGTAAAATCGGCTGGATGCCAGTCAGCAGGCCAGGCACTAATCTCAGGATTTTCCTTTTTTACACGTGTTAATAACTGGCGATGAAGGCGGCGTTGATTTTCCTCGTTGAGTGGATCAATTCTGTATAGATCAAACAATGCTCGTCTTAAAGCTTCCGGGTTTTCAGCGACCGCAAGCTCAGAAATGTAACCAGCGAGCGCTTTTTGATTCATCGGTTCTTTTTCATGGGCGATCTTCCATTGACGTAGAGCCTCATCACTTTTACTCAATGCCGATAAACATTCTGCAAGTAGGATTCGAGCTGTTGTATAGTCCGGGTTTTGATCAAGTCCCTGTTCAAGCCGTTTTTTCGCGGCTTTATATTGCCCCTGTTCCATTTCCAGGCTGGCAATATGCGCAAAAAGAAATGAATGTTCTTTTTCAAGTTTTTTTAATTCTTTCTGTTTGCGCTTTATTTGACCCTTGTCACCCATCATACCTCCGAAGGATCTATAATAAATTGAATATAACCAAATATAAGGAAAATTAGTCGAAAACAATCTTTCAGGATTATAAAAGTGCTAATAGTTGAGCATTCACAAAGAAAAATGGTGTGATACTAATATTTCCCCTCTTACCTGGTAATTATTTCTTCACCAGGCAATTGAATATTATCAATTATAGCGTCACCAACAACAAGTTTATAATTCGCTACTGCCAGGTTCTGGTCAACTATCGCCCTGAAAGCATTAATGCGGTTACGTTTTAATGATAACTGAGCTTCAATCCATTCCCTGGCGTTAACCTGGCCGTTCTCGAAACGGTCTCGAGTCATTTCATATGAAGTTTGCGCCAGTTCGAGCGACTTTACGTTAGTCTGGTACCTGAGTTTTGTCTCCTCAAGATTTCTTACTGCTTCACGTACCTCGAGGATTATTGCCTTCTGAAGCTCGTCTTTTTCAAATTCACTGTTCCTGATAGCAATTTTTGCCTTTTGAACAGCGATGGAACGTCTTCCTGATGTCCATATCGGCATTTCAAAGGAAAGTGTTAATCCCCGATCGGCATTAAATTCATTTAAACTTCGATTAAACACATCTTCCCAGGTTTCGTCGAGGTTATCAATTCCATAAAACGCATAGATTGAACCTGTGGGATTGTAAGGTCGTTTTGCGTCTTTTAGACCGGTCTTTGCCAGGTTCAGGTCCAGTTCTGCCTGTTTTAAATCCCTTCGACTGTTCAGAGCTTTTTCAGTTGCTTCATCGAGGTCAACTTTCAGTTCCTGGAAATCCGGTTCTCCAATAAGTTTTATTGGAATTTCCAGTTCCAGTCCCAATAGTGTTCGGAATTGATCCAACTGCGCTTCAAGATTGGAAATACTTTGATTCAGTTCGGCGTCTTTTTGAAGAACCTCAACTTCCAGTTGTAATGCTTCAACTTCTGGAATTAATCCCGATCCAAACTTGCGCCTGGCCAGGTCTGCCGTTTCGCTGCTTGCTTCTAAATCGTCCCTGGAAATTTCCAGTTGCCTGATTGACATCAGGAGAGTGTAATATGAAGAGAGAATCCTGTAAGTAAGCTGCCTGTTGGAATGAATGATTCCCAGGCTGGTTCTCTCGTAAGATAACCTGGACTTGTATTCCGAAAGTTTCGCAAGGTTATAATTGAGAAAATCCTGGCTTAGTTGAACATAGTATGCCTGGCTGACTTCATCGACATTATACGTCTGGTTGAATTCACCGGTAGAACCAAATTGATTTTCACTGCGGTACAGCCTTTGATAGAACGACGAAAATATATCTATGCTACCACCGGTGGGAAGAGGTTGACTGACATCTACTGATCCCAGCCAGCGTTCGCTCTTTGTTTTAAATCTTCCGGAAATGTCTTCCTGTCTTGTCTCCGAGTATGTTGGCACCTGCAACGATAGATCCAACTGTGGATAATACCTCTCAACAAACGAAGCCCTCCAACCTAGGTAAGCTGTTTCTTCATTCCATTTATTCTGAATTATTTCAGGAGCGCTTTCACCGGCAATTTTCAGAGCGGTATAAAGGTCAATCTCGAGCGTATCCATGTCACCGGCATATGAAGTGGCTGCAAATGTGAATACCACCGAAAATACCAGGACCAAACTTTTCCAGGTTGACCGGTTCATTTGTTTGTAGTTTTGTAAGTAGATCATTGACTATTCATACCTGAGAGCATTAATCACATCCATTTCAGCAGCTTTTTGCGCCGGCCACCAGCCGAACAATACGCCAACACCCGCTGAAACTCCAAATGCCAGTGAAACTGCCCATACCCCGACAACAGTAGTCCATCCCGCATATAGCGTAATCAGCCATGCCATCACGGCACCGAAGATAATGCCCACTACACCCCCGATTATACTCAAAAGAGTCGCCTCAATCAGGAATTGAGTAACAACATCATTCCGTGTCGCCCCAACTGCCCTGCGTACACCAATTTCACGAGTCCTTTCCAGGACACTGGATAACATGATATTCATAATTCCAATGCCACCCACTAAGAGCGATATTGATGCAATTGCGCCCATGACAATATTAAAAATTCTCTGGGTCTGCTGGCTCTGCTTCAGCAACTCGATAGGCACAATAACTTTAAAATCGTTCGCGTTACGGTGACGTCTGCTCATAATCCGTTCTGCTGCCGCGGCGATGGAACGTACCATTTCTTCCCTTTCGACCTGCAGAACAATTTCCTGGAGTGGACTTTTTGAAGTTGACAGCGGATATCTAGCCTGCATCGCGTCCAGGGGGATATATACATCCCGCTGCATATCCCTGACTTCAACACCACTTGTGCTGGAGCTTCCCTCTGGAGGATTTATAACCCCGATAACTGTGTACCAGGATTGTCCGATTTTAATTTGTTGATTTACAGCATTTTCAAGCGGGAAAAGTTCGCGTTTCAAACGGTGTGTTATCACTGCCACAGGGGATTTATCGTGAATATCTGCTATCTTAAGAAAACGTCCCTCGCTGAATGTCAGGGTAAGAAGGTTTTGATATTGGGGCGTTGTTCCGATCAGGTTGATCTTTGTTTCGGCAGGCATCCTGATGTAAGTCTCTTCACGCCTTACAGGTACTACATTTTTCAGACCTGGCAAAATTGATCTTAAGGCCTGTTCATCACCGGCATGAAGCATCCTCGGATTGGTTGTCACCGCTTCATCCAGTTCGTCATCTTCCAATTCAAGTGAACTGACAATAACGTTGTTTACACCAAGCAACCTGATCGCGTCTATCAATTCCCTTCGTGCACCCGCACCGATAGACTGCATCGCGACAACCGCCGCTACTCCAAAAATAATACCCAGCATTGTTAAGAAGCTGCGAAGCTTTTGCGAATGAAGTGCGTTAAATCCGATGCGAACGTTTTCCTGAAGGGTCATATTATATTGTTATATCCAAGGGTGGATTAAGAATCTTGAATTCCAGGTTATCAATGGCTACGGACAACCACTCTTCTCTGCTTTGATTTGCCGGAACCGGTTGAGCTTAAGCTACCATTATCTTTCTGCTTGTTATCCTCCAACCCACCACCTGGTGAGGCAGAATCAAAGGGTTTAGTGGGATCGACCAGGCAGACGTAATCGCCTTCTTCTAATCCGTTTAGAATAACGACATAATTATCATTCCGGACACCCAGCTCTACGCCTGTCGGTTTAAATCCGCTTTTACCCTTATAAACTATTTTTTCGTCCTGAACATTGAAAATCGCGTCTATTGGGACATAGACAACATCCGGTACAGTCTCTATAATAATCATTGATGAAACTGTCATCCCGGGTTTTAAGACCGGATCATCCTCCTGAACCTTGATAATCACATCAAAGACTTTAACTTCACCGACTGATTCTTCTTCTATCCTGGCAAGGTTTGAGACTTCGGTAACTTCACCATAAAATTCTCGATCGGGAAATGCATCGAGTACAATTGTAGCTTTCTGACCAGCAAGAATCCGTGAAACATCTACTTCGTTAACTGCGGTTTCTACTTCCATCTGGGAAAGGTCCGGAAGTTCTATCAAAGCCTGCCCTCGCCATGGTGTGTCACCGATTTTAATCTCGGCAAAATCACCACCTTTCCAGATTTTTTTATAAACGACAAGTCCGGGCTGAGGCGCCAGGATGGTGAGTCGGTCGAAATCGCGGTTGGTCATTTCCAGTTCAGCTTCAGCCTGCCGTACTTTCAGCTCCAGCGTTTTTAAATCAGCGGCATTGATTGTTTTCTGTTGTTCAATATTGTCTTTGGCTTTATCAAGGTTGATTTTTGATTGAAGCAGTGACAGTTCCTGCTCTTCCTTTTTGATATCCGCCTCGAATTTCATCTGTTCGAGACGTAACTCTGCCAGGCTGTAACTTGCCTGCGCCGATTCAAGGTTCGCTTGCAACTGAGACATATTTGATGCCATTGAAGCTTCACTTTTATCAAGGTTTGCTTTCGCGATTTCCAGCTGGGATTCAGAGTCCTCAATTTTTTTCTGCCACTCAGTCCCATCAAAAACAATTAACGTATCTCCCTCTTCAACTTCCTCACCCTTCTCAGCGAGGTAAACAATCTGGAGCGATCCGCGAACAGGCGGAGAGGTAATAACCACAGAGTTTGTAGCTCTCAGTTCGCCAGTCTCTGTTAAAGAAACAACAAACTCACCCCTTTCGGCCTGGTACACTGGAAAGTCAGGACTGCTGCTGCCTGTGATCGCGATAATTATCAGGAAAACAACGATAACTAAGGTTGAAATACTGATAATTCCCAGTTTTTTGTTGTCCTTGAAACTTTCCAGGTTCATCTCAATTCCCGGTACGTTAACAGTAGTTGGCCGTATAGTTTTGACACATTTTAGAAAATATGGTTACTGTGACACCTTTTCGCAATATTTTTCAATAAATACTATATAAATAAAACGAAATAAATATCCGTTGGTTTCAAACCCTGTTTTACAATAGATTATATTAGTAAACTACAGGAAGCCAGGAACCAGGAATGAAACGCTTTCTCATCATAATAACCTCCCTATTGATAGTTACTCCCATTCAAGCTCAACCGGAGTTTACCTGGCATACAATTTCTACAGATGTTAGCTATCCTATTTCCCAGGACGCTGCTGACCTTGATGGTGATGGTGACCTGGATGTGATATGTACCGGCTGGGGTACTCCGATATCATGGTGGAAAAACCTTGGAGGGTATCCACCAGAGTTCGAAGTACAAACACTACTTGATAGCATGGAATATGGATTGTATGTCAAAATAGCTGATCTTGATGATGACGAAGATATGGATATAGTGGCTACGGGATCACATGATGGATTGATTGGTAATTGTGTAAAATGGTGGGAAAATGATGGTGAAAATCCAGTGTCGTTTACATCACATGATCTTTTGCCAGATCAAAGAATAAGTGAACCAATTGGCATCGGAGATCTAGATGATGATGGTGATTTAGAAATTGTTTTAGCTGGTCTCTGGACTGAATATAATCCATATTTAAGGAAAATTATTATATTTGAAAATAGTGGCGATGGACAATTTGATTCACTAACTGTCGAACATATCATTTTATATGTAAATGATTTAAGTTTGTTCGACATTGATGGTGATTTTGATTTTGATATCGTATTTTCAAATCCTAGTACCGGCTTCTGGTGGATGGAAAACCTTGGTGATGTGTCATTTTCTGATAGAATTCAAATTGGTACTAACCAAAATGGACAATCATTTGATGTTCTCGACTTAGATAATGATGAAGATTTTGATTTAGTTTTTACAAATGGACCCGCTCATGACAACTTGAATTGGTTCGAAAATGATGGTGAGGATAATCCGGGTTTTACAGAGCACTTTATTTCATTTTATAGTGAGCCAGTCGCTGTCAAAGCGGCTGATTTTGATCTCGATGAAGATATGGATTTTATTGTAGCGTCAGGTGATATAGAGGGGATTTGGGGAGAAATTACGTTATGGTTGAATGACGGTGAACAGAATTTCGAGGAAAACTTCGTGGCGGGAGGTTTTTACGGTCCTTACGGACCAAACTGCATGACAATTGTCGATTTTGATTTTGATGGAGATCCCGATATTGTTGCTTCCGCCGGCGACTACCCGGCAATTATCTGGCTGGAAAACCATTTGATTGATGCTGAGATAGAAGCATTTCGCCTTGAATTACCTGAACCGGGATTCGCAACACCAGATACTCAGGTTGTCCTTGTTTGGAACCAGGCAATCCCGAATTTCGAGACGGAGATCACTTATCATATTAAATGCCTCGACGATCCGGACAATGATGAAATTATCGCTGAAACTTCAGACACAACCTTTGTATTCACGGGAGTACCGGGCACACAATACTTCTGGGATATTAAAGCTGTAGCGCATAATGGGCTTGAACAATGGGCTGAAGAACAATTCTGGCATTTTACCATTGTGGATACTACAAACTCAGTGGATGATCCGTCTATATCCAGTTTCCCCACTGAGTATGCTATACAATCTGTTTATCCCAACCCTTTTAACGCTTCAACGACAATCACTGTTACCCTGCCACAACCTTCCTACCTTACCATGCGGGTCTTCAATACCACTGGGCAGTTGGTTTCCTCACTGGCTAGAGGGCAATACAGCCAGGGATACCATGACATTGTTTTAAATGGATCAGGTCTCTCCAGTGGGATTTATTTTATTCGGTTAGAGGTAGCCCGGGAACAGCGTTTCCCGGGGAATTCAGGATTGATTCAGAAAATTCTGTTGATTAAGTAGCCAGGGAAGAGATTACTTTGGTGGTGGGCAACTACACCCACCGAGCTACACTGACGTTTCGGTTCGCTGCACTGCGTTCCGCTCGCAATGACGTGACTGGTATTTATTTTAATTCAGGCATTAATAAACCCTGTTGTCGGAGCCAACAGGGCCACCCAAATGGGACAATTGAATCAGTTCCGGAAAATTTTGCTGATTAAATAAAAAATGGAGATTGCTTC
>JANQEY010000164.1 GCA_028278125.1 bacterium
AACATAAGCCGGGTTTTTGGTTTTTTACAAATGCAACTAGTCTGGTACCAGGATAAAAACAACTATTTTCTGTCATCCCGTCCCGCCTCAGGCGGGAGGGAAAATTCAGGGGGTACCTCTTAAGAAACAAAATTTCTAAGACATTGATTTTATTAAAATTTTGTTTCTTTACTAATATTAGCACCTTTTAAAAAAACAGGCGACTGCCTGCTGCGTAGTAACCAACAAATTACCTAATTTCATTGCACTATTGATATTAGGGAGTAGGTACAGGAGGCCGGTTTTTCAAAGCCTTTTCTTTGGCTACTGTTGTTCTGGCAACCATAATACTGCTTTTCACTTTATTGGCTTCGACTCTTCTGAGTTGTCCTTCCACCTGTTTTCTTTGGGCTAATATCTGAGATTCCATTAATTCCGCTTGCTTTTTCTTCAATGAAGCTTGGTTAATAGAACGTGCAACAGCCTGTTTTGGATCGGTAATTTTTTGATTTGCCATGATTGACTCCTTTTTTTTAAATGAATATAATTAATTTGCTTTCTTAATCCTTGTAATATTCAGCATTATTATACTGAAGTTTCATCTTTTTGGGTATCTGTTTCTTCATGGGTACTGTCTGAAGCGTAAGTGCTATCATAGGTACTATCATAAGTTCCATCGTCACTGGCAGTATCATCAGTTGGTCCCCAGGTATCAGTGTTGCCTTCAGGATCGGTATAAGAACCGGAACCATCAACATTATAGGTGCCACTGGAACCATCAGCATTGGTATAGGAAAGATTTCCCTCTGCGTCCCAGGTTGAACTATTCCCTTCAGGGTCAGTGTAGGAACCAGACCCGTCAGCATTATAGGTACCACTGGAACCATCAGTATTGCTATAAGAACCATTACCATCGGCATCCCAGGTTGATGAGTTTCCTTCAGCATCAGTCCAGGTACCGGAACCATCAGCGTTCCAGGAACCACTCGAACCATCAGCATTGGTATAAGAACCATTACCTTCGGCATCCCAGGTAGATGAATTTCCTTCAGCATCGGTCCAGGTACCGGAACCATCGGCATTCCAGGAACCGCTCGAACCATCAGCGTTAGAATAAGAACCATTGCCATCAGCGTCCCAGGTCGAGGTGTTACCTTCGGCATCGGTCCAGGTGCCGGAACCGTCAGCATTCCAGGAACCACTGGAGCCATCGGAGTAGCTATAAGAGCCATTACCTTCAGCATCCCAAGTTGAGGTATTACCTTCAGCATCAGTCCAGGTACCGGAACCGTCAGCATTCCAGGAGCCACTGGAGCCATCGGCGTAGCTATAAGAGCCATTACCTTCAGCGTCCCAGGTGGAGGTGTTTC
>JANQEY010000228.1 GCA_028278125.1 bacterium
GACAGTTATTTTTTATCCGGAAGAAACCTGCCCTGGTGGGTTGCCGGCACCAGCATGGTAGCTACAAGTTTTTCCTGCGATACACCCCTGTATGTTACCAAGCTGGTACGTTCAGAAGGAATCCACTTGAACTGGCAATGGTGGTCTTTTGCCATTGGCGGATTGTTTGGAGCGTTTTTCCTTTCACGTCTCTGGCGTCGTGCCAATATTGTCACAGATGTAGAACTTACCGAACTGAGATATGGTGGCAAAGCCGGACGGATTCTCCGGATTGTTCGCGCAGGATGGTTGTCACTGCTTGTCAATACCATCGCCATGAGCTGGGTTGTGCTTGCCATGGCAAAAATCATCGGGGTTGTCTGGGGTGGCCCTAAATGGACAGGCGTGATGATAGCGTCCAGCCTTGCTGTTGTCTACAGCCTTTTTGCCGGATTCTGGGGAGTAGTTGTTACCGATGTCGCCCAATTTGTTATCGCTCTGATAGGAGCTGTAATCCTTGCTGTGATCGCGGTGAACGCTGCCGGTGGGATGGAAAATATTATTGCCGTTGTTGGTATTGAACGGTTGTCCATGATTCCGCAGATTCCCGAAGCTGGAATATTCAGCCTTGAGAGTTTATCCGGTGCGTTCGGTGGTTTTATAATCTATATATCCATCCAGTGGTGGGCTAACCTCAATTCAGACGGTGGTGGCAAAGTTATCCAGCGGATGAGCGCGTCAAAAAATGAAGCACACGCATTCGGGGCTACCCTCTGGTATAATATTGCTCATTTTGCCATCCGTACCTGGCCCTGGGTGATTGTCGCCATGGCAAGCCTGGTGCTTATCCCGGAAATTGCTGATGACGAACTCGCTTATCCTCGTTTGATTATCGAGCTCCTGCCCGCCGGTTTAAGAGGATTATTAATAGCAGGTCTATTTGCGGCATTCATGTCTACGATCGATACCCAGTTAAACTGGGGAGCCAGTTACCTGACTCACGATATCTATCGTGGCTGGCTGGTACCAGGCAAAAGTGAAAAACATTACCTGGTTGCAGCAAAAATTTCGATGATAGTTCTGATCGGATTTACATCTTTGATGGCGTACAAAGTTCAATCGGTAACAGAAGCATTCAAGTTTATTATTGCCTTTGGCGCGGGTACAGGGCCTGTGTATATACTCCGCTGGTTCTGGTGGAGGATATCAGCCTGGAGTGAAATATCGGCTATGCTGGCATCCAGCCTGATATCTTCATCTCTCTACCTGTTCTGGCCAGAGGTATCATTCCCGGTGAAAGTGCTGATGGTCACCCTGGGATCAGCGATAATATTCCTGCCTGTGACATTCCTGACACCAGCGCCGAAAAAGAAAACCCTTTTAGAATTCTATCGACGTACAACTCCTCCGGGTAATTGGAACGCAATCAAATCATCTATTACTAACGATCCCGAAATTTCGGTTACAGGTAAAAACAATCAATCGCTTCTCCCGGAAGTAATTGGTTGGCTTGGCGGGATTGCATTGACACTGGGGAGCACATTTGCCATCGGATCATTCTGCCTGGCCCGGCCTGTTGATGGGATAATTCTTACAGCAGTCGCAATTGTTGGTGGATATGTAACATATCGGTGGATGAAATTGAGGTTGTTGTAGGAGGTCAGAACCAATCATTAGCAATATAAACCCTGTTGTCAAAGCCAACAGGGCCACACACAATATTCCCGTACCAGGAATGTTCGGGCTATATCCTCAATATTTATAATAAAACAATTAAACCCTGTTAGACGAGCTAACAGGGGCATAAATAGATTTGTTTTGGAAAATTCCTATTCAGGTATCCGGGGATTTAATATGAAACCCGGGTTGCAAGCCAACCCGGGCCACAAAGACACAATATAGATTTATTCTACAAGTTATCTCATCAGTTCTCAACCCTTTCCATTTGGATGTAGACAGAATGTTTTGTGATTGCCCCAAAACATCCCAGCCCACCATTCATGTATTTTTCAGGACGGGTAACTTCACCTGAAGTGGGATTCCCAATGAAATGGGATAGAACATACCTGGAATATTCGACAGAACATGCCATGATATCCAGCCGGTGCGGACCAGCCCAATCAAAGAATATCCAGAGGACGTTAAAGTAATCGAAATAATCGGGCGACCATCCAATTCCCGCACGCCACATCTCATCTTCTTCAATCGCGTCATCGGGATCGTTGGGATCCCAGTCCGGATCGAGACGTTCGAGTTCACTTGTATCTGTCAATGCTACTATATTGAAAACATATCCACCAACAGGATCACCTCCGTAATCGACATTATACCAGGGAAGTGACCATTCAAAATTGAAAGGATCCATCTCACGGTTAAAGGTCATAAAAGAATCCGGTAACTCCTGGGGGTCATCCGGTTCAATATTCCAGAAATCATTCAATTGTTGATGGTTTGAACAGACAACCGTAAAAGTATCCGGTACTGTAGTTTCTGCCCACATATCAACTTCGTCGCCCTTGGTTACTTCTATCCTGTAAGTCCAAGTTGGACGGACTGTATCGATCTCGGTTCCGGTCAGGTCCGGATAATAATGACCACGACCCTCAGCGCCATTCGTGGGACCATGAGTAAACGTCATTGTATAATGTTCCATCTGTGTGGAATCAAATACTCCATTTGTGTCGGCAATCGGAAATATTTTTACATCAGCACCCGTGATACCGGTTTCGTAAGGTATATACACACTACCGATATCCTTGTTCACCCACTCAAGAGTTATCATCTGGAAAGGTTTAGTTGTCTCGATGTATGCAAACAACACAGGTTCCGGATCGTAATCTTCAACTTCCGTCGGTTCTGAATCACAACCTACTATTGTGACCATTAATCCCATCACCAGGATAAACAGAGCCGCTTTTATATTCATATTAAACATCATATATCTCCCAGTTATAAAGCTCAGCATGATTAGAACCTCACTTCATAGCTAACCAGCGGCAGAATAGGAAGCAGCTTGACATCACTAGCCTCTACCGGATTTTCATCAGTATCATAATCCCTGAACCAGATCGACCTGCGGTTATATACGTTATAGACGCTCAGATTCAGTTTTGCGTCCTGCCCGAAAAACTTGTGGTTATAGGTAAATGTCAGGTCGAGCCGGTGATCCGCAGGAAGGCGGTAATTATTCTGCTCTCCATAATGCGCGGTACGGAATTCGTTTGGGGAATATTCCGTACCAACATTGTAAGGTTGTGTAGTATATATACCCAGGGCACGTGTGTATCCCTGGCCCGTGTTGTATCTCCACTGGGTAGATACATCCCAACGGTTGCTCAGTTTGTAGTTACCTACAATGATAAAATCGTGACGCCTGTCCCATTTTGGGTAAAACCAGTCACCTTCATTGTAGATACGACCTGATGCCGAAGGATCAGGAAATTTACGTTTTGACCATGCCAGTGAATACCCAATCCATCCGTTCAACCTTCCAGACTTCTTACGAAGCATCCATTCGAATCCGTATGCATATCCTTCACCTGTATAGAACACATCTTCCATTGATTTTCCACGATCTACAGATTGATCCATCATATGCAGATCATTAAAATCGTTATAATAGGTTTCGAAGGTAATTTCAGTATCATCTGTTGGATCATGTTCTATCCCGATAACAACCTGGTCTGAATATGTGGGATCCAGGGTTCCATCAAACGGGATCCACATATCGGTAAAGCTGAATCCTTCGCCGAAGGCAACCAGTTCAATCCACTGATGGTAACGCCCGCCGGCCAGTTTCAGACGTGTTTTTGTATCATAATGGTAAAGGAACGCCAGTCTTGGATCTACGCGAAACAGGTTTCCATCTTCATGCCAGGTCCATCTTATTCCGGGCATAATTTCGAACTGTGATCCGATCTTCCATTCATCCTGGATATAGTGTGAAAGATTAGTATTTGTAGTGTCAATTGTCATTACACGTGTATCTTCAACATCCTGGGTTGTGTTTACATCGTAAATGTGAAAGTCAATCCCGGTTTTGATTTTATGGTTATCCAGGCCATAATATTCATAGTCGGTTCTGAATGCCGCATCCTGGAAGGTATTCTGGAAATCCTGGAAAATTATACCTTCGTTTTCAAAGTAAAAATCACTGTGATACCTGCTGAATGTTGCCCCGAAAGTGATAAAACTGCTTACCGGGAGAACATGACGAACCCTGGCATGAACAGTCTGGTTACCCCATTCAGTTCCAATATTCATACGGCTATCATCCGGTCCGAATTCCGCAGTTAGCTCATCCTGCCCGACATAACCACCAAACGTGAATGTTGTCCTGTCTGAAAGGTCCAGGTTGATTTTTCCGTTTGTGTCATAAAAGAAGTAATCAGGGAGATCAGACATTGATTCGCTGCTGTTCCTTAACATTTCTAGGACCGGTTCGAAGTAAGTACGACGCCCGGAAAGAGCATATGAACCACGTTTGTTAGGAAGTGGTCCTTCCAGTGCACCCCTGGCCGAGATAATTCCAACAGACGCCAGACCTTCAGCCTTCCGTCGATTACCTTCATTAGAGACGACATTCAGCACACTACCAGCTCGTCCACCATACTCCGCAGGGAAAGCCCCTTTCATCAGTTCCAGGTGTTTTACAGCATCGCTGTTAAACGTACTGAAAATGCCAAATAGATGAGCGGGATTATAAATTGTACTTTGATCCATCTGGATCAGGGTCATATCAGCACTTCCACCCCTGACGTATAAATTACTGGAGATGTCGGAAGACGCTTTTACACCGGGTACCGCCTGTAGTGCACGAAGTACGTCAACCTCACCACCAAGAGCGGGAAGTTTCCGGATAGTATTACCATCAACTGGTATGGTCGAAACCCTGGCACTCTGACGGATTTCATCTTCATCAAGCTGATCTTCGGTATAGACCACCTCTTCCAGTCTCATTGATTGAGGTGATATTTCGATCCTGAATGTCTCAATGGATCCTTCTTTCAGTTCGATCTCAACTTCCCTGCTGTTGTATCCAAGGTAGCTGACATGGAGAGTGTATTTACCCGGATCCATGTTTGGAATTGTAAAGAAGCCATCGAGGTTGGTCGCACCACCCCTGTTGGTTCCTTTTACAATCACGTTTGCAACTGGCAGCGGTTCGCCAGATTCTTCATCGAGAATAAAACCCCTGATATGTGTTTTCCCCGAAGCTAAACCGGCAATCATAATGAAAATCAAAATTGCCAATGTTAGTTTTCGTAACATGAAGTCTCCCTGAGTGAGTAGCTATATATAAATAATATATTCAATTGATAATCTATTCTTCTCTCGAATTCTTTTTTGATTTTATTTCCAGTTGAGAATCACAAGGTACTATACCGAGAGTTAACCTGGAAATATGAAGCAGCACAAGATCAGAAAGACTATTCGATTCCAATCCCTGCGAATACTCGTCCGAGTTCGTATCCATATTTTCTCCCTCGTTTTCACGGGTACTATATTGATTATCTGTTAAACAAACTGAAAACATTATAGAAATCTTTCACAATGTGTTTGCCAGAACTTTAGCAACAGCTATGCCGATTATTTCAGAGAACTCTGGAGACGACACATGATTTCAGATTATCTCTTAAAATACAAATAATTACGTATTAAATATTAACTGATATTAATAAGAAAGAATAAAGAGATTTATCTCAAAACGCTGCATTTGAAGGGAGGGTACACCACACCTGTGCTACTTTGACACAGGTAGCCATGAAAACCAGATTAGAATATAATTACTTAGAGATTCTCCAGTAAAAATCCTGGTCAATCACCATATACAAGTCTTACCAGTACATTTCCGACTTGTTCCAGTGATTGGGCAGAGCATTTTTCAGGTGTGTCCTCAAGGGTATGCCAGTAGGGATAGTCAAAATCAATAAAATTAGTTACAGTAAATCCTCCCCTGATCAGGTTAACATGGTCATCATATACCGGATCACCAATTTCATCGATAAAACTGTATGAGCCTACTTCCTCAGCAAGCTGGAAAAGGTGATCTGTCCACTCTTTCGAATAGGCATAGCTGAAATATTCTTTGGGAATTTCAAGATCGGTATCTCCGATCATGTCGACCAGGATACTTCCTGCAGGAGCACTTCCTGCATAATGGCGGGCAAAATAGGCGCTTCCAAGACACCAGGTATTGTTATTACCCTGGATACCGGCATCTTCTACATCAAACAGGACCAGGTCTACTGAAACAGGTGGCGGGTTGACAGCAAATAGTCTTGCCATTTCCAGGAGTACAGCAACACCTGAAGCACCATCGTTGGCACCGGGAATCGGAGTCATTTGTTTCTGGGGATCAGTTTCAAAATCCGCCCATGGCCGAGTGTCATAATGAGCGCAGAACATATAGGTAGAACGTTTACTAGTACCGAAGTGGGCAATAATATTCGTGGCGTCAATCTCCTCCATCTCCGAATCTGCTTCGAAAGATTTGTGGATTTTCGCTTTAAAACGTTGAAGTGTGACCTCAGCACCACACTCCTCAAACCATTCCTTGTATTCTTCAATCGCCCTGGAATGACCCTCGCTGCCCGGATTCCTTGGCCCCCACTCAACCTGCCGGTATAAAAAAGTAAAAGCGGAATTCCCATCAAATTCTGGCAATTGCGCGAAGGTTTTGCTGAATAATACGCAGAGAAATAATATTGATAAGAGTTTAAAAATTGTGAAGCCTTTCACGGCTGAGGACATTGTCGCAATCTCTCGATAGATTAGTATTAATGTCGGCTTTTCGTTATTAAATGAAAAGGTTTCCTGTTAAACATCCTTACCGTGCTTAGCCATAATTTGTTTCCACTCATCTTCCGGGAGGATCTCCGATTCATCAATCAGCATAACCGGAATATCGTCTTCGATTCGATATCTTCTCCGTGTTTTTTGATCAGTACTGACAAGTGTTTCACCATCCAGGACAAGTGAAGCCTTTGTCTCGGGACAGACAAGAATTTCAAGCAATTCAGGTTTAATCGGCATCGGTAGTTCCTCCGCATTTTGCTACCAATTATCTAAGCACAACAAATCTTCAACCAACAAACTTTAGAAACAAAAGGTTATATGATCTGTCCAGATTATAATTTTAATCAAGCTGGGGTGGTGTCCCCTTTTCCCGCATGAATCCGGCCAGCCACCTCAGTCTCCTGACAACTGTTTCCTGTCCAAGCCCCTCCAGTAATTCGAAAAGCCCCGGGCCTGCAGCCTGCCCGCTGACAGCAAGCCTGGTTGGATGGATTAATTTCCCGGCGCCTATCTCATTCTCTTCTGCGTATTCACGGAGGACCTGGTCTGATGTATTAACATCGAAGACATCCAGTGCTTCATACCTGTTTGCCAGTTCTTCAACATATTCCGGAGTCTTCGGATCCTTCAGACGTTTTTTGGCGGCTTTGGCATCAAGGATTGTCTCCGGATCTTTAAAGAAATAATCCCCTCGATCAATGACATCTTTCGGGAAACGGCACCTGGTTTTTAAAATGCTGACAGCTTTCGGAAGCATTGGACCGCAACCCTGTGGTAATTCACCGTTGAGAATTTTTTCTGCCAGGTATGGTTGTAACTGTTTGATCAGGTAATCATCAGGCAGCAACGAAATAAACTGTCCGTTCATCCATTCGAGTTTTTGCTCGTCAAAAATCGCGCTATGGTTATTTATACCTTCGACGGTAAATTTTTCGATCAATTCTTCCCGTGTTATTATCTCCTTGTCCTCACCCGGATACCAACCAAGCAGGGCCAGGTAACTCAAAATCGATTCAGGTAGATATCCCTTTTCCCTGAAGTCTGTAATAGCCGTTGCCCCATGACGCTTCGACAACCGTTTTTTGTCCTGGCCGTGGATAAGTGGTACATGAGCAAATTCCGGTGGAGTCCATCCCAGCGCGTTATAAATCAGAATCTGCTTAGGTGTGTTTGAGATATGGTCGTCTCCTCGGATGACATGGGTAATTCCCATTTCATAATCATCGGCGACTACAGCGATCTGGTAAGTCGGGTTTGTGTCACGTCGCATTATGATAAAATCTTCGATAGTATCAGGGGAAACTTCAACTTTTCCGTGAACACCATCCCTGTATACAACAGGTTCATCTGGTACCATAAAACGAACGGCGAATGGCTCGCCATTTATCATCCGTTCCTCGGATTCAGCTGGTGTCAGGTAGCGATCGGGACTCCTGAATGCGACCTGCTCGCCTCTTTTCATCGCGGCTTCTTTCATATTCTGTGCTTTTTCAGGTGGCACAAAACATCGGTAGGCAGCACCACGTTCAATCAACTCATCAACCGCTTCACGATGGAAACTACGCCTGGTTGACTGGTGAAGTGGTTCTTCATCCCAATCCAGTCCCAGCCATTTCAAGGCTTCGAGAATCTCTTCTTCATACTCGGGTTTGGACCTCGCCTGGTCTGTATCTTCAATCCTGAGGAGGAATTTTCCTTCGTTATGCTTAGCCAGGAGGTAGTTAAAAATAGCTGTTCGTGCTCCACCGATGTGGAGAAATCCTGTTGGACTTGGCGCAAACCGTACGCGCATCAATTTCATTTCATTATTCCCTTAAAACTGAACTTTGAAGGTTTTACTATGTTGATACCTATGCCCTTTTTATAAACCGGGTGGTTGGTCAAGACCGGTTTTTTGGTCCGGTTTTGATGCTGGTTCAATCTTTTCGCTACTTTGTTCCTGAAATGCAGAATTCTCGATTTCCAGACTTTTAATCCTATGGGATAAGATATCAAACTCATCCGATTGAATTTCCAATGAGAGGCCACCGATCAATGAAGCTATAGCGTTATACACCAGCGCAAGAATTATCGTCAGGACAGTATATAACGCCGCCAGCATTGTCGCCCCGAATAGTCCTCCGATTATTACCATCGGGCCGCTGAATCCGGGAGAAAATGGAAAGTCGAATTCATCAAAAAAACCGCCAACAGTCCTCAACATACTGAGCATAAATGTCGAATATAAAAGGACCATAATAAAGGCGATTACGAAATAGAGAACAAAACTAACCTTTGCCACCGGTCCCAGGGGAAGCCTGCGTATTTCGAAAGTCATTATATCCTCCCGTTGATAACGTCTTCTCTGACTACTTGAATAACATCAGTGGTATTAAAACACAAAGGGAAGATACAAAAATAATCAGGCCGGAATCCCTCCAGGAGAACGATCCGGCCAATATATAGAGGTGCAAAAGACTTGTAAATATCGTTTAAGAAGCTATCAGAGATATTTAGTACATATATTTAAAAAGAATCCCTACTTTGAACCGGTATAAATATATGATCCAGCTATTTAGATTCTTAGTCTTGCAATAAGTTTGAGATACATATTTTTAAGATCATTGTAGTAATACTGCTATTAGCATTCAATTACTAATGTTCCCTTAAATCGAATAGATATTTTTCAACTTCCAGGTGATTAATAATTACTCCGGATTCTACTTATCTCAGCTTCAGCTTCTTCATTTCCTCTCGATGCAGCCAACAGATACCATTTTACGGCTTCATCAATATCTTTCTTTACTCCCAAACCTTCATGATACATCCAACCTACAAGGTACATACCCCATGGATCTTCAACTTCAGCGGCTTCATTAAACCATCGCATCGCTTCCTGGTAATCTTGGTCAACACCTCTACCATCTCTGTACATTTCACCAAGACTCGTCATGCCAAAAGTATCACCAGCCTCCGCACCCCTAGCAAACCAGAAAACAGCCAGGGAATCATTTTGATCAACACCAAAACCGTCCTCATACATAGCCCCCAGGCAGCTCATCGAATTCCCATCACCACTATCAATCCCACGTTTGAACCATTTCACCGCTTCATGGAAATCCTTACTTACACCACTTCCCTCTCTGTACATAATACCGAGATTCTTCATACCATACGGTTCACCAGCTTCAGCACCCTTGCGATACCAATAGACAGCTAACTTATCATCTTCTTCAACTCCATAGCCCATGCTATATAAAAAACCCAGGTTTACCATAGATGCCGCATGGTTGTTATTAGCCCCACGTTGAAACCAGTAAAAGGCTTCATGGTAATCTCTACTGACACCTAAACCATCTTTATACATTAAACCCAAATTAGTCATCCCATTTTCATTTCCGGCTTCAGCTGCCTCTCGATACCAGTAAGCAGCTAAAGAATAATCCTGCACAACTCCATACCCCATTTGATACATAAATCCCATGAGGTTCATTGATGAACCATTATTTGCATCAGTCCCACGTTTGAACCAATCTAAAGCTTCCTGGTAATCCTGCTCGACACCAAGCCCATCTTTATACATAATACCTAGGCTGTTCATACTATACAGCTCCCCAGCTTCAGCTCCTTTCCGATACCAGTTGGCAGCGAGTGAATAATCCTGTTCAACACCATAGCCCATCTGATACAAATATCCCAGATTGTTCATTGACGACCCATCATTTGCATCAGCCCCACGTTGAAACCAATAGAATGCTTCAAAGTAATCCTGCTCAACGCCAAGTCCATCTCTATACATAAAACCAAGATTGTTCATGCCAAACGGATCCCCAGCTTCAGCTCCCTCTCGATACCAATAGGCAGCTAACTGATAATCCTGCTCAACGTCGTAACCTTGTTCATACATATATCCCAGGTTAGACATTGCTTCATTATGTTTAGCTTCTGCTCCACGTTTGAACCAATAAAATGCCTCCTGATAATCCTGCTCGATACCAAGGCCATCTCTATACATTAAACCAAGACTGTTCATACCATAAGGATCACCTGCTTCAGCTCCCTTTCTATACCAGTGTGTAGCTAACAGATAATCCTTCTTAACACCATAACCTTTATCATACATATATCCCAGATTAGACATTGATCCACCGTTACCAACTTCAGCACCAAGCTTGAACCAGTACAATGCCTCCTGGAAATCATGCTCGACGCCAATTCCATCTCTATACATGATACCAAGGTTGTTCATACCGTAAGAATCCCCCGCTTCAGCACCTTTTCGATACCAGTCGGCAGCTATGGAATAATCTTGCTTTACACCAAAACCTTGTTGATACATAAAGCCAATGTTTGACATTGAATCACCATGTTTAGCTTCTGCTCCACGTTGAAACCAATAAACTGCCAGCTGGTAATCCTGTTCAACACCAAGTCCATCTCTATATATTATTCCGAGATTGTTCATACTATTTGGATCCCCAGCTTCAGCTCCAATCGAATACCAGTGGACAGCTAACGAGTAATCCTGTTTTACACCATAGCCCATCTGATATAAATATCCCAGGTTGTCCATTGACGAACCAATATTGTTATCAGCCCCGCGCTGAAACCAGTAAAATGCTTCCACGTAGTCCTGCTCAATACCAATTCCATCTCTATACATAACACCGAGATTGTTCATACCAAATCCATCTCCAGCCTCTGCACTTTTTCTGAACCAGTAAACCGCATAAGAATTATTCTGATCAACACCTTGTCCCATACTATACATATATCCTAAATTAGACATAGCTGCGCCGACGCCGGAGTCAATTGCCTGGTGGTACAATTCAATTGCCTTATTAAAATCTTGCTCTACACCATAACCTTCTTGATACATATAACCTAACGCGTTTACAGATAACGGATCACCTTTTTGCATCCCTTTGCGATACCAGCGTAACGCTTTATTGTAGTTTTTCTCTACACATCTTCCATCCAAATACCATTTCCCTACATTCCACATTGAGACCAAGTCGCCATCTTTTCCACCTCTTTTGTACCATTCGAACGCTTCACATTCATCTTTGATAACACCCAATCCTTCTGAATACATGTATCCCAGGTAACCTGCAGCCTCACTAATACCGGATTTTTCCGCTTCAAGAAGAAAAGGAAGAGCACTCTGATAGTCGGCCACTAAATAGTATTGCTGACCTTGTAAAAACAGATCCTCTCCCTTTTTAGGAGGAACTTCAGGCTGCTTTACAACTGATTCCGCTTGTGTACCGAACATTTGCAGTTCATATATTCGTGCAAAATTTTCCAGGGCAGGTATGGCATAATCTAAATAAGAATCAGTGAGAAGAAGCTGATGAGAGTTTTCTACGTGTGATATTAATTTATCACGATTTTTAATATATTGTCTCACTAGCAGCTCACGTTGATCGGAGTCAAGCGTTTTACCGGTCAATTTTGCATAAAGGCTTTCCTCATTTAAGCTCAAATCTCGCAATTCCTTTTCAGATTCCTCGGCAATCGCATGCGCCTCATCTGCCCGCTCCAAAAGGTTTTTCGCATTCTGATCATATTCTTCTATCATTTGACCATATGCAGATTCTAATTGAAAGTTTCTGTATTCTTCGAAAGTCACCTCTAGTTTGCTGAATTGTCCCGATAATTCATTGAATTGAAGATCAGCAAAACTTTTAGCATTTATGGTCCTGGATATCAATTGGTTTGAGGAAGCTATATACGCCTTCAAATCCTCATCCTGTTGTTCATCGAGGCTACTCTCATTTACCAGAACATTATAGAGATTATTTCTCCTGCTTTCTTCGTCGCTGAATATATCGCTCAACTCACTCAAACAATTTTTCCAGTCATGGTTCGCCTCATTTGCCGCTTCCAGTACTCTACGAAATTCTTCATATGTAAATTTTTGGGCGACGTTGTAACTGTACCAACCTCGAAGTTGATTCCAGTCTTTTTCATAAATCATAGTAAATTCAGGCCATTTCTTAATTTCTGCTGGCCTCTTACCATATGGTTGAAGTAAATCATAATAGTTTATTGGTATTGCCCAGGTAATAGCCCCACCCTCAGTATAACTTCCTGAAAGAACACCCCAGACCTGACCGTTTATCAGAACCGGACCGCCACTCATTCCGTTATACGTTGTTAAATCCAAAATCAGAAGTTCAATATTCTCTTGAAATAGTTGATCGCCAAATTCATCTCTTATTGAACCAGCTTTCATGTAGTCTGACTGAATACATCGACCGTTAAACCTGGAAGTTGGAAGCCCGCGGGGCCACGCCAGGACAGAAACTTCCTGTCCAGCATCCCATGACAAGTTTTCATCAGCAAACTGCAGGCAGGGCACAGGTAAAGAAATGTCCCCTTCAACCTTCAATATCACTAAATCATGTAAAGGTGAAATAGATTCACAAGTAATCTTTGATGTAAACGTTCCCTGGAATAGTATTTTAATCTCAACAGCGTCCTTCACAACATGGTACGCAGTCAAAATTTTTCCGTCTTGAGAGATAAAGAACCCTGTTCCCTGCGATGACTTCTCACCACCTCTTTGAATACCATAAACTGGAACTATGGCTTCTTCAGCTTTATCAGCAAAACTCGATATCGTCAGAAGAAGAGGCAGAATAATGGCGGCCGCTAACTTCATTTTTCAATCCCCCTATTTTTCATCCGATTGAGATTTCTTTACTGTTTTATAAATAGCTTCATACGCTTGTTCAACCGACAACTGACCACCTTTATAAGCTTGGTCTATTATATTAACCTCCGATATTAGCTTTGAACGTAAAAGTTTTCTCGCTTCGACGGATGAAATCTCAGGAGACGATCGGTAATCTTCAGGGGTTAGTAATTGTCGCTCTGTGATATATACACCGGCAAAAATTCCTATGAGGCAGCTGATCGACAAAACTACGATTGCCTGGCTGGCAAGTTTTCTGCCCTTATTATCTAGCTTATGTACGAAAGCGATAGCAGAGCCGCCACCAAAAGTGAATAATAATGCCATAAGTGTACTGGTAACACTTTCTGCTGTCATACCTGTGAGGATACCGATTAATAATCCCAGGAAAAGAAAAGCCAGAATAGTCCACATATTCTCCTCCCAATTATTTCTTAATCGCTTACTATGGATCGAATACTTTTCTCATCTGCATACTCAGTTCACATACGCCAACAAAGGTATTTATCAAAAAAGTCACTTGACCATTTTCAATTTCGCAGAGGGCAATTGGTAACATGAATTCGGCAACTATCAAACTAAAATAGTTTTAAACCAGTTCATGAGTTCCTGATCAAGCTCTTGACAAAATGTGCACTTTTTACTTAGAAGTGAAAATTTAGTACTAACTTTATGAACCTGGTGTTACAACAACATCAATACTATATAATCCCCTGTAAACTGTCAGAGCTAAAAGGCGTGTGCTTAAGTTTTGTTTCAATGTCGATGGGTAATCCTATTCGTACTTCAGCACATCATTTACGATCTGTCTCCCTTTCAGTTCAACTGATCGAGCCACGTGCCATTCGAATATTACTAATGTGGGAAGAATCCGGAAAAAGGGTATAACAATTATTGTAATTTCAATTAACGAATCGTTCAAAATTCATGGTAATTGAAAATTTACAATTGAACCGAAGGTAAAGTATAATATTTAACCGGTATTGTCAACTAGCAGGGAAAGAAATTGCGGAGAGGGTGGGATTCGAACCCACGGTACGTGGTCAACGCACACTCGCTTAGCAGGCGAGCACCTTCAGCCACTCGGTCACCTCTCCAAGGTTGTACCAAGTACTTTTGGTAACGGCACTAAAGGTATAAAGTCAACTGAAAAAACGCAAACCCATTATTTTGTCTCGGAGTAAACCTGATCGGATGTCCACTCATTGAAATCTGCTTTACCTGGGGGCGAATTTTACTTATATCTCAAAAGTGTTGACGAAATTGAGAAAACTATTGAGCTCAGGTAAAGAAACATGAATTAGTTTATGGATGATGAAGTATTAAAATTCTATATTCAGCATTTTTATTATTACCTGAAAACGTATTAATCTCCAGTATAGTTATTCCAGTTTCTCTCAATTGCGAAAAAACTGTTTATTGCGTAATTGACTCTTGTTTTTATGAATAGAATACAAGATATTGTGGTATTAAACGATCTTCGCAGAAAAATAGCATTCAGATTTTAATTAATTCTTTGTTTATAATAAAATAATTCGTGATTTTTTAGTATTTAATTTACTATAAGAAATTTTGCATATCTTAGAAATCCAGAGTAATTAGAACTTAATTCTATCGCTTTAACGATCTGTGGCTAAGAAATAAACGTTCAAGGAGGATTTCATGCGTGAACATTACTATCATTTCGTTGGAACAGACACTCTACGAGAGATAGAAGGCGTCACAGATCAGTTTGGATGCAACGAACAAAGTCCACAACAGATGTTTACCAAGTTGGAAGAAATCCTACCTGTTGAAAAAACAAATCCCTCAACATGGAAAGCACGCGTGGAAGGTTTCTACCACGTTTCCGACAATTTTTTTAACAATGTTTTAACAATCGGACAGGCACGATACGGTGAAGATTGGAATCGCTCCAAGGTAATCCAGGAAGCAAAATTATTCCCATTCAGCCATTATCACTGGCTGACTGGTTCCAGGGAACCTATTGCCAACATGTTGACCAGGGATGATTATTTAAATGATCCCTGCACTGCCCTGATAAAGTTAGAAGATGATATTCTTTCGCTTGGCGGATTGCTGAAAAAAGTTGATCGACGCGCTAAACCAAGAGCGGAGGAAGTTGAAGCTGACTAGACCGTTACTTATCGATTTTAAAATATAACCGCTGCTGAAGATGCAGCGGTTTTTTGTTGGCAATAGATAACATGAACTAAAGATGATATTGGATTTTTATCACATAGACATTGATAAATAGTGCTCTCCTTTGCATTGCCAGTTTTGGGATTTTTTGATATTCTCCTCAATCCAGTTGCATTACGAGTAGAATGAGAAGTATCCTTTATTGGTGCAAAATTTCCAGCCGGATGACAACAACTGACGCATCATAAATATATATATTACATTATCATAAGCTTTAGGCGACAAAAATAATAAATTCACAAACCGGATTTCATATTAAGAATCTTCAGCAGAAACCCTGACGTTCAATTTGATCAACCTTAAAACTACATATAATATAAATATTCTATTTTTAAGAAGATCACGCTGGGAGGAGGAGCTATGTCGAAGTTTATCAAATGTATAACCTTGATTTTACTCTGTGCTGGTGTTGTCTCTGCCGGTGTATTCGAAAGAGAATACCTGTTTCAACCTGTGCAAGTTGAGAATGACGGCACCTACGACATCTTGTCTATCGAAAATTTGAGAAGTTATGGAAAACCCGGTGCCCCATTACTTCCCTACAAAGCAGTCACAATTCTCTTACCTGCAGGTGAAGAGATTGTAAATGTGCAAGTAATAGACACCCAATGGGAAGTTTTAGGAGTCAAAACTTTCCCTCGACCGGGTAGTCCTGTTGCTCCGTTAAGCAGCCGTGAACAGGCAGAACTGACGGCTAATCCTGAATATTATAATTCAGAATCATTCTATCCTTCTGATATTATCAGCAGTATTCAGAACGGTTTTCTCAGGGGATATGGGCTGGGTAACTTCCTTCTCCATCCCGTTCGCTGGAACCCACAGACCGGTGATACAGAACAACTATCATCCATCAAGCTTGAGATTACCACAGAATCAACATACCGGGCAGTCGAGGCGCTGGATAATTTGAAGACAAACTACAGCACTGTAAAAAGTATAAACTCGATAACTGATGATGTTGAGAACCTGCGAACATATTCAAATGCCCTCGATGAACTGGATGAAATACCTGGCGGATTCCTGATTATCTGCGACGAAGCTCAGTCTGATGTCTGGGCTGAATACGTTCAGTTTAAAAATTCACGGGGAATGGTCACTACTCTTCTCACTACCCAGGATATTTATGCTGAATACGCCGGTGTCGATAATGCAGAAAAAGTACGTAACGCGATTATCGACTATTACCAGAACCATGATGTAGAAGCTGTTCTTCTTGCTGGTGATGTATCCGATGTTCCTTACCGTGGATTCTACATCTATGATAACGGGTATACCGACTACAACATGCCATCAGACCTTTACTTTGCCGGACTCGATGGTACATGGAACGATGATGGTGACGATCGTTGGGGTGAAGTTGGAGAAGATGACCTGTATCAGGAGATCATCATCGGTCGCGCTCCAACAACCAACGATGCAATGGTTGAGACCTGGATCAGCAAGCAGATCATGTTCCAGACGGAACCGGTTGTGGATGAAATCACCCAGGCTATAATGGTAGGAGAAGACCTCGGTTGGGTAGCATGGGGTGGTGAGTATAAAGATGAAGTTCGGCTAGGATCAACTAATCACGGCTATACTACTGAAGGATTTTCTGATGATTGGACAGTTGGAACACTTTATGATATGGACGCTATCTGGACTGTTCCCCAACTGTTCGCAGATTTGAACGCGGGTGTTACTTATGTTAATCACCTTGGGCATGCAAACGTTACCTACGCCCTGAAGGCAACAAATCCAGATATCAATGAAACTGACCTGACCAATGACGGTATCAACCACAATTTCTACCTCGGATACAGCCAGGGATGTTACTGCGGAGCGTTTGAACAGAACAGTATTTGTGAACTTTGGACAACCATTGAAACAGGTGCCTTCGCATTTATCGCCAACAGCCGCTATGGTTGGGGCAACCTCTATGATACCGATGGGCCGTCACAGCATTACGACCGGGAGTTTTTCGACGCCATTTTCGGCGAAGAAATATATATGACCGGCGACGCCAATCGTGATTCAAAACATGATAATATTCCGATCATCAATGAAGCCTGTATGCGCTGGTGTTTTTACGAAATCACCCTTTTCGGTGATCCCACAATTGATCTGTATTCAGGTCCTGTAGAAACAATGACAGTTAACGCCCCACCGGCGTTTGTCATTGGCGAAGCAGATCTGAACATAACGGTTCAGGGTCTCGAAGGCGCGATCGTGGCAGTCAGCCAGGATAACGTGCTGTTGTCAGTTGCGGAAACTGACGCGAACGGTTTGGCATCTGTTCCGATGGAAATTCCTGAGCTCGGCTCCCTTCAAATCGTAATTACAGCCCATAACTACCTGCCGTTCGAGAGTGAAATCCTGGTTATCAATCCTGATGGCATGTACCCGATTGTTAACAGCTGGATGGTTGATGATGCTGCCGGAAACGGTGATGGAATTGCTGATTACGGCGAAGATTTTGGCCTGCAGCTCGTTATCGAAAATGTAGGAACTGAAGTGGTTGACGTTCTCGATGTAACAGCAACATCAGCTTCTGAATGGTTAAATATCGATGCTGACCCGGTAACAGTGGAAAACATACTTCCGGGTGAAACGGCGACAATTTCTATCCCGTCAGATGTAAGTGTTATGGTTCCTGACGGTAACAGTGCCGCAATTTCGGTGACTATGACAGGACTCGAGGATACCTGGCAGCAGGACTTCGGATTGACACTTCACGCTCCTGATCCCGGCATTGATTTCCTGACTGTAAATGATGAGGTCGGTGGAAACGGAAACCACCGTTTTGATTCAGGAGAAACCGGGACAATCAGTATTCGTCTGAATAATGACGGATCATCCGCCATGGACGGAGCAACATTTAACGTCCATATCGATGATCCTAACCTGCAGAGTGTTACCAGTGCTTTGGGACTTGTCAACCTCGCCGCGAATGATATGAATGACTATGCTGACGCGATTGAACTCGAAGTTTCAGGTCTTGCACCCGGAATGGAACGTGCCTGGATACTTTGCGAACTGACACTGCCAAATGGTTATTCATGGTCAGCCTATGTTTATGTAGATATCGGTGGCGTTTATGACGATCTCGAAGGCATTGACCAGGGATGGTCACATTACGCCAATCCAGACTGGGACGAACAATGGCATGTCAGTACTGATCGCAACTGGACACCTGGCGGAACACAAGCGTGGAAGATGGGTGACGATGCCGGTGGCCTGTACATCAACTTCCTCGACGCCTGCCTTGAGCTGCCGGTTATCGATCGAGATGGTTCTGTCAAGTTAAGCTTCTGGCACTGGATGGATGCTGAGACTTCCAACTACTGGCAGGGTGAATGTTACGACGGTGGTATTGTTGAAAAATCCACCGACGGTGTTACCTGGGAAGTAATAACCATGCCCGGGTATAACTATCTCACCCGTGGTGATACAGGGCCGTTACCCCTGGGCATCATGGTTTACAGCGGCCAGATCGACTGGACACAGGAAGAGGTAATAATTGAAGGAACCGGTGATCTATATCTCCGTTTCCGTTTCGGAACTGACCAGGGAATTGTCAACGAAGGTTGGTACCTGGATAATATTTCAGTTTCACTGCCAAGTGACCTGACACCACCGTCAGGACTTGAAGCAGAACTGGTCGGGGACGTAGCCAGCCTCAATTGGAACACCCCGGGTGGACAGGCTATGGATCTCGAACTTCTCGGATTTACTGTCCTTCGAGATGGTAACCCGTTGACCGGCGTTATCCAGCAAACAAGCTTCGAAGATGACCTTTCAGGTCTTCCGCAGGGAACATACATGTACTCGGTAATTGCAGTTTACAGCGGCGGTGAATCGGATGCAGCGGGGCCTGTCCTGGTTAATTATGGTGAATCGACAATCTCCCTTATGGCCATTCCTGTTATATCCCCGATAGAAATCGGCGCCGGTGGTGGAAACTTTATGTGGTCGGCTTCAATGACCGAACTATCCGGATCACCTCAAATTGTTGACTGCTGGACGGAACTGGTACTTCCAAACGGTACTCCATATGGACCTTTGCTTTTAATTGAAAACGTCAACCTTGCGGCTTCCCAGACAATTATCTCCGGTGCTTTGACTCAATATGTCCCCGGATTCGCACCAGCAGGGCTTTATTCTTACGTAGCTAACGTTGGTGATTATCCCGGCACAATTATCGCCCAGGATGATTTTGATTTCACCAAACTCGCAGGTGCAGGACCTTTGGCGCATAATAATGGATGGGCGGTCGTCGGCTGGGATGCCGGTGAAACAACCGGTAAACTTGCAATGTTGCCGACCGAGTATTCCGTGGAACATGCTTATCCAAATCCATTCAACCCGCAAACGACCGTTTCCGTTGCGTTGCCGGATGTCTCTGAGCTGCGTATAAGTGTATTCAACCTCCTTGGACAGGAAGTGGTTGTGCTTGGAAATGGACTTTTTGAAGCTGGTTACCATTCATTCACGTTCGACGGCCAGGGAATGGCCAGCGGGATATATTTCATCCAGGCAGATATTCCCGGCAAGCTGCATCAAGTTCAGAAAGTGATGCTGATGAAATAAACTCCAGTTTACTGGATACAAATAATCGGTTACCCCGGTGGTTTTTCATCGGGGTAAATTTATATATTTTCCAAATTATTGAGATTCAAGCTTAGCCTGGGGAAATGATCGTAGAGACAATTTATATTTAACATTAGCAAAGATTGGGGAGATTACAATGATTTATAATCGTATACGATTTTCATTTATAGGTGTATTGGTTATTTGCTGCCTGATGATGTACACAATAGCTTTAGCCCAGGAACATGCCGAGCGGGTTGATACAACTGTAACTATTGAATCGATCACGCCTGTCATACAACCAAATCCTGATGCCAGTCTCTCCAGGGGTATCTTCAATCGCATACTGGGTAAATCAGCAACAAAACTTCCTGCCGATGAAGGTTGCTGGGAATTTATCAAGGACGAGATAGTTGTTGATTTGTCACGTGCCACTGAACTTTCAGAAATCGGTGGAGCGATCAGGATTGAGGGAGAGGATTTACCAAAACGAGTGCTTCTCTTCCGGGGTGACGACAACCTGTTACATGCAATGTGCAACAAGTGCGCTCATGCCGGCCGTCGTCTTGATCCTGTACCCGGCGCCGGGACTGTCCAATGCTGCAGCATGGGAAAAGCGACATATGATTATGACGGTAAAGTTGTAGCGGGGAGTGTAAAAGAGGGTGTCCATTCTTTCCCTGTCCGCGAAGAAGGTGACAAAGTCTATATAACTTTAACAGAGGATGAGAAATCAGAAACTCACTAGTAATCTACTAGTATAGCCATATATCGTATCTACAGAATATAACATGACTTATAAAATTGTTAGCGACAATATTTAATATTATCAATCTATTACCATCAACATTTTACTTGACCTACTGGCAAATCCCTTGAGAGATCAAGGGATTTATTGTATATTTTAAGCTCGAAGGGAGGAGTATAATGAAAAAGAATATTAATATTTTTATTAGCACTGTATTATTTGGACTTTTTAGCTTCTCAACGTTCGCTCGTGATGGATCCTTCAGCGAACAGATCCCCATAACCGGTCAGACTCAGTATCCTGTCTGTGTAATCAGCATCGATCTTGATGGCGACGGTGACAACGACATTTTGTCAGCATCGCAGCATGACCACAAGATTTCCTGGTTTGAAAATACAGATGGGCTGGGCAGTTTTGGTTTACAACAGACCATCTCAACTGAAATGTTTTGGGCAATGTCGGTCTATGGTGATGATCTTGATGGTGACGGTGATAATGATGTCCTCTCGGCTTCCTATGGTGACAACAAAATCGCCTGGTATGAGAATCTCGACGGAGAGGGTAATTTTGGTGCTCAACAGATCATAAGTTCAGAAGCATATGGAGCACGTTCGGTCTTTAGCGCTGATTTGGATGGGGATGGTGATAAAGATGTTCTATCAGCAGCCTGGGAAATAAATGAAATCGCCTGGTATGAAAATATTGACGGCGCAGGTAATTTTGGTTTACCACAGATAATTAATACAGATGTCGGGGGCGCCTGGAGTGTGTATTCCACTGACATTGATGGTGACGGCGATTATGATGTGTTATCATCATCGCAGTTTGATCGTGACATATCCTGGTATGAGAACCTGGATGGACTGGGAAACTTTGGACCACGTCATATAATTGTCGAAGAACTGAACTGGGTACATTCTCTTCACACTGACGATATCGATGATGACGGCGATCAGGACGTGCTGGCAGCAGTCTGGAACGACGATATAATCGTCTGGTTTGCCAATACTGATGGTGATGGTACTTTTGGTGAACAGCAGTTAATCACGATGGAGGCTAATCGACCAACCTGTGTGTACAGTGCCGATTTAGACGGTGATAACGATAAAGATGTTCTTTCTGCTTCAGTGGTAGACAACAAGATTGCCTGGTACGAGAACGTTGACGGTTTGGGGAGTTTTGGTCCGCAGGAAATTATAACCCTGGACGCCGGTAGCGCAGAATCTGTTTTCAGCGCTGACATGGATGGTGATGGTGATTATGATGTACTCTCATCCTCCACTATGGATGATAAAATTGCCTGGTATGAAAATACTGACGGTGCAGGGACCTTCGGTTTCCAGCAACCGGTTTCAACGGGGATAAATGGCGCGTTATCTGTTTTTTGCGCTGATCTTGACGGCGATGGCGATAACGACATTGTCACAGCGGCACGTTCAGACAATGAAGTAGTGTGGCAGGAAAACCTGGATGGCCTCGGCAATTTTGGATTTCCACAGGTTATCACTTCCGACGCTGAATACGCCTACTCTGTCTTCTGCATCGACCTTGATGGTGATGATGATATTGACGTCCTTTCTGCTTCCAGGCATGATGATAAGATTGCCTGGTACGAAAACCTGGACGGATTCGGTGAATTTGGTCCACAACAGATAATTACTACAGAAGCTTTTAATGCTGAGTCAGTATTCAGCGCTGATCTTGATGGTGATGGGGACAATGATGTCCTTTCAGCCTCAAACTTTGATGACAAGATCGCCTGGTATGAAAATCTTGATGGATTGGGTGATTTTGGACCTCAACTGGTTATCACCGAAGATGCCAACGCGGCAAGATCGGTATTCAGTGTCGACCTTGATGGTGATGGTGATAACGATGTGATCGCTGCTTATCAAAAATATGTCTCCTGGTTTGAAAACCTTGATGGTCTAGGCGATTTCGGTCTACCACAGTTGCTGACTGACATGGCGAATGGTGCAAATTCTGTATTTTGTAAAGACCTGGACGGTGATTGGGATTATGATGTCCTGGTAGCATCCTATCTTGACAATAAAGTTTCCTGGTTCGAAAACATCAACGGGCTTGGAGATTTTGGCCCCAGGCAGGTGATCACAAATGTTGCAATGGACGCACATTCCGTTTTCAGCACTGACCTGGATAATGATGGTGACAATGACGTCGTAGCAGCATCATGGGGATTTGAAGTAGCATGGCATGAAAATCTTGATGGCCTGGGAACCTTCGGACCACCTCGAATTATGTACGATGATTATGGCTTAGGATATGGAGTTTTTTGCGCTGATCTCGATGGTGATGGCAAAAGTGATGTTCTCACGGCTACCCCCTCAACCAGTTCAACAGCCTGGTACCGTAACCTGTTAGAAGAATCCCACCTGGATCTTACGATTACTCCCCAGGATGATCCTGCAATAATACCATATATGGGTTTGTTGCACTTTACTGCCGAACTGGTGAATGAATCGAATGAGAACGCTGTTTATGATGCATGGATCAATATCCATTTCCCCGTTGACTACATCAGCGAAGATTCATCTCTGGTTCGAACAGGATTGGAAATAGCTGCCGGTGAAACACTGGAATGGGATCTCTATCTTTGCGCGCCTCAGTGTGCGCTTCAAGGTGAATATTATTTCGTCGGTTGCATAGGTGAATGGCCGGACAACGTCTACGATTCAGAGACGTTTTTATTCGAAATTCTCCCTCCGCAGGGAAATACTACCATGGGACGTAGTTCAGCCTGGAGATTATACGGCTGGGATGAAAATAATCCCGCTGATAAAGACTATTTCGCCTTTGCACCCAATGATTATAATATCGATAAGGTCTATCCGAATCCATTCAATCCACAGACGACTGTGACTGTATCACTTCCTGAAATCTCAGATCTTCGAATCAGTGTTTTTAATCTTCTTGGACAGGAAGTTAAGGTACTCGGCCAGGGTCGTTTTGAAGCGGGTTATCATTCATTCACCTTTGACGGCCTAGGAATGGCCAGCGGGATTTACTTCATCCAGGCTGATATTCCCGGAAAGATGCATCAGGTTCATAAAGTAGTGCTGATGAAATAATAGCTTTAATGGTTGAAAAGAAAGCATTTACCCCGGTGTTATTACATCGGGGTATTTTTATTACAATAGTTTAATTAAAGCATATCCATATTCTAACATTCAGTAAACTAACGATTTATACTTGGGAATTTTATGATATATTTAACAATTCCCTTGAGAAATTGAGGGATTTTTTGTATATTTCGGAATTCTATGGGTATTCTTCTCGAATCAATAAGAAAGAACTAATTAAAAATCTCTCAATTTTGAAATTGCAATCTGCCGGACCTTTACTTGAATGGTGAAAATATGAAGAAGCTATTCTATTCAGTTTTGCTTGTATCACTTGTAACTTTGTCCGCTACAGGAATATTATATGCCACATTCCTACCCTCTCCTGATGGAACAGTTGTCTACATAGATCGTGACGAATATGGTGTTCCCCATGTCCATGCCGAAACCGAATTCGGGATGTTTTTCGGCCAGGGATTTGCCACGGCCCGGGACCGGTTGATGCAGATGAACAGCCATCGCCTGGCAGCCCAGGGTCGGTTGGCTGAATGGATGGGCCCCGATAAACTGGAAAGTGATCAGCACGCCAAATTGTTTGGATATACCCACGAAGAACGTCTTGCCCGTTATGCCGCAATGGACCAGGAAAGCCGTGATATGCTGATCGCCTACTCCGCCGGGGTAAATGCTTACATGGATTCTATGGAGGTAAATCCACTTCTATACTCACCAGCTGGGACAATACTGTATGATATTGATCGCTGGACTCCGCTGTCCAGCATGATCATCGGCGAATACAACGGGATTTTCGCGGGTTCGCAAGGGGGCTGGGAGTTAACACGTCTTGAGGAACTCGAATTGATGGGTGAGGATTGGTTCGAGGAAAACCGTCCTATTAATGATCCGACAGCCCCAACCACCATCCATGATGGTGCTCAGGCCACTGAACGTGAATGGAGTTACAGCGGAATCGAGGTAAATCCGGAAATTGCACGTGAATGGGAGGATCGCCATCAAAGGGTGATTGAAACACGTGAAGAGTTAAACCTCCTGACATCTTACGGGAGTTTCGCCGCCCTGATCTGCGAAGAGAAATCGGAATCGGGAGCAGCAATGCTTCTTGGATGCCCACAAGTGGGTGAACCTACATATGACAGTCCCGCCCAGGTGATGGAAATTGAACTATCCTGTCCCACAATGCATATCGCAGGGGTAACATCATCCGGATCTCCCGGGATATTTATCGGGCGTAATGATTATTTCGCCTGGAGTATTACGTCAGGTCATACCGACAACTCGGATATTTTCATAGAAACAATGATGGACGAAACACCGTCTTATTACCGGTATAATGACGAATGGCTGGAATTCGAGGTGTATACTGACACTATCTATGTGTATGATTTCCCTACCATTTACACTCACTATCGCACAATCCATGGTCCGGTGGTGAGTTTTGATTACGAAAATCACCAGGCGTTTTCCCTGAAAACGACCGTCTGGGATCCGGAATATGTCGACTATGGCTGGAGCCGTGATGTCTGGACAGCAACTTCAGTAGAGGAGGTCGAAGAACATCTCTGGAGAGTCCCCTCGAGTATAAACCTGTTTTACGCTGATTATGAGGGTAATGTCCGTTACTGGCACTTGGGATGGTACAACGACCGAACCGACGGTATTGATCCCCGTCTCCCCCACAATGGTGACGGAAGTGAAGAATGGGGCGGTATCATACCTTTTGAAGATCTTCCAATGGCCGGTGACATGGACCAGGACTACTTCGTCAACTGGAATAATAAACCAGCATCCTGGTGGAATAATGGCGATAATATACCCTGGGTTGGCGATAATCATGTCACATTGATGGATAATTACGTTGCGCCGATTACTCCTTTTAACTTTGAAAACCTCAAACGGATTCCCCAGGAGATTTTGGATCATGGAACATACCAGCAGGCGATTGAATGGACTGAGGAAGTAAACCAAGAAAATATTCTTCCACCTGGCCAGAGTGATTTTATCTCCCTGCTGGGAATACCAGATCCTCATAGAAACGATCAATGGGACCTTCACCTGGACTGGGATTATAAACTGTTCCGGTTTGGTGAAGAGTTCACCTTCCCTGTTTCCATTGACGTTGATCCCTGGATCGAACCGGTCGTTATTCCGGGAGACGGTGGCAATATCGTTTTTGATATAACCCTGTCAAATAATACAGGACAGACACTGAATTTTGGTGAGGTCTGGACTGAAGTAATATTATCAAGTGGCGATGTGCTTGGTCCGTTCAACCGAACTCCAGTCGGTTTAGCTCCGGGCGAAATCATCGAATTAACCGCTATTCAAAGAGTACATGCTGTTATTCCAGGTGGTGTTTATACATATGCAGTTCGTGCCGGAATTGATGGTTCAATTATCATGGCATCTGATCAGTTCGAAGTAATCAAACTGCCGGATGCTATGGCTGTTTCCGGTCAGAATTCCTCCGAATTGTGGAACGACCTGGATTGGAATTATGGTTACCTGGATGAACTGACTGCAGATGCTGACCAGACGGAAATGCCTTTTTCATTTGAATTAATGAGTATTTACCCTAATCCGTTTAATCCTTCAACTCGAATTGTATTTGCACTGACACAACCAGCTAAACTGAAAATGACCGTTTATAATATTAATGGACAGGAAGTCGCATTACTCGCCGATAACATATTTACATCAGGACAGCATGAGTTAATATTTGACGCGACCAATCTTGCAAGTGGAATCTATTTTATTCATGCGGAAACTCAGAACGGTAAAAAGACGGTTCGCAAAATTGTTATGACACACTAACATTTAAAAAAGTTAGCTGACACTAACTCTGAAATGTAACAGAAGTTGAATTTTTAGCAAAAAACTGAAAATCGCAAAGAATTTAGCTGTTTATGTAAATTTCGTTCAAAAATTGAGGTTTTATTTCTATTTCATGCTGCTTTTTTGACTAACAAATAACTCTCCTTTTTTTGGCTTTTTTCTATTTTAATATCGCTCAGCTTTCTTTAATTGTGGACAAGGGAGTATATTATTATAACAATCCTACCGATTGGTCGTGGTTTAATTCTGCACAGCAAGCAGCGTTACCCGTAGAACAGATAAATTGATTTTGGAGGCAATATGAAAACTCGTAACATTTTAATAAATACAATATTAATATTGCTTTTTGTTCCATCGATGATTTTCGCCCAGGCTGGATTCGACATATTGGGTGGTGGAACGGAAGCATTTGTAGATCCCGGTGACATTTACTCCTTTGAAATGACACTGATAAATACAGGTCCGGAGACAGATGATTTTCTCCTGAGCCTCACAAATGAAGACGTTCCCGAAGATTGGACGACTTCCTTCTGTATTGGTGGTCTCTGTTATACACCTGCTATCCGTGAAGTAACAGAAACCATCGCTCCGTTAGCTGCACAAAGTGTTTGGGTAGATTTCCATACTTTAGCTGAAGGTGTAGGTTATGTGAGTCTTACGATCCAGAGCGGCAATGATCCGGAACTGGAAACAACGCTTGATTTTACTTTATATGCCGGAGATCCTCCCGCTGTAGAAGTGTTTATCACACCCGTCGAGGAGCCTGTCCAGGTAGAGGCCGGTGGTTCGATTCTGTTTGATGCTGAAATCAGGAACAATACTGAGGAGGTACTCCAGGGGAATGCCTGGACAGAAGTTGTGCTGTCAAATGAAACAACATTCGGTCCAATTGTAAACGCGAATGTAACCTTGCAGCCAGGCCAGGAGTTGACTTTTACCAATCTTGAACTGGATGTCCCCGTTTTTGCACCCCCAGGCGACTACACGTATGTGGCGAAGTTGGGGATTTTCCCCGGTTTTGTTCAAGCTGAGGATATGTTCGATTTTGAGGTAATTGTCAATGAAGGTGCTGCTGATAATAATGAGTGGCAAGTTTATGGCTGGGACGATGGTCCTGAATTCACTTCTGACAAAATCCCCACGGAATTTAAAATTTATGAACTTTACCCGAATCCCTTTAACTCGAGCCTGAATATATCACTATCACTGCCGGTTGCTTCCCAGGTTGAAATCGGGATATACAATTCACTTGGACAACTCGTATCTAATGTTAAAAACGGGTATTTCTCTGGTGGATCTCATAATCTGACCTGGAATGCGGAAAAAATCAGCAGTGGAACCTATTACCTGAAGGTTTATTCACCTTCATTCGGATCACTAACAAGGAATATAGTTTACCTGAAGTAAATTTCTTGTTTTAGATAATCAAAGAATTTATTTGTTGATTTTACATTTATACAGTTCTGGAGGAAATCTTAATGCTGAAGAAAGTTTATGTTATTTCGTTTGCACTGCTCCTGCTTGCGGGGAGTTTATTTGCATTTGAACGAAAAGTAATGTTTGAAGATTGCTGGGCATACTGGTGAGGATCGTGTGGTTTGGCGTCGCCAACCTTCCATAATTTTATGACTACTGAACCTTATGCCAGCAACACGGTTTGTTTTACCACTCATGATAATTTTGATCCATGGTCTTCTTACTCACCGACTGATCATGACGGTAGAATTTCATATTACCCTGTACCTTACTGGCCCAGCTGTTTTGTCGATGGTCTTGTGAATCAGCACCCGGGTATTTTTAACGGTTTAGTAAATCGATATGAGGCCCGGATTGATATAGAAAGCCCTATAGAAATTGTGATTGATGCTTATGAGGGTGAGGGTGAAATTGTTGTTATGCTAACAATAAATAGTGCTGATGAAGCGGTGGACGGAGATAATTACAACCTTCGTTGCGCAATAGTATCGAACGAAGTAACAGGTTTTTATACTGCCCCAAACGGACAATCAGAATTTCATAATGACCTTTTGACTTATTCACCAGACCATGAAGGGGTTGCTTTCACAATCGACGCGAATTCCACTAACGAATACGAATTTTATTTCGATTACCCGATTACCCTGTCACATGGCCAAAACGATTTTGAAGTTATGGCAGACAACATTTCTGCGATCGCTTTTGTACAGAATGATGACACCGAGGAGGTTATCCAGGCTGAAATAAATGCGGTAATTCCGGACAACCAACTGGATTTATCAGCCGAGCCCCTGGCACCCCCTATCGTAATTGGACCTCAAGGGGGGACGTTCCACTGGATGCCAACAGTTGTAAATGATACAGGTGAAGACCAGACATTTGATGCATGGACGGAACTAACACTTCCGAATGGGAACAATTATGGTCCTCTAATGATTGTTGAGGATGTACCAATTCAGGATGGAATTACACTCAGCCCAATGTTAACCCAGTTTGTACCAGGGTATGCGTTTACCGGAGAATACACATTCACGGCAAAAATAGGTGACTATGGAGTTGAAACCATAGATGAAGCTTCATTTACATTTGAAAAACTGGCAGCAGAGGGTCCCCTGGTGCATCAGAATTTTAATCTCGATGATTGGGCTTCTTCCGGATGGGACGAGGGAGAATACAACCTTCTTGGCACACCTGAACCAGATGCAGCCAGCCCTGCCGGTTTCATACTTTCGGAAGCATTTCCGAATCCGTTTAATCCAACAACATCAGTATCAGTAGATCTGCCTGAGAGTGAACTGCTGAAAATTTCAGTCTTCAACACGAACGGTCAGGAAGTTGCTGAATTATCCAATGGGTATCTGAATCCGGGCATTCATAGTTTCACCTTTAATGCTTCCGATCTTGCCAGCGGTATATATTTTATTCATGCCAATGTACCGGGCAGGATGAACGAAATCAGGAAAGTTGTTCTGATGAAATAAATAAGCTGTTAACTGCTTAATATTTAAAATGGATTTTGATTTTTGAAAAACAAAGAGCCCGGCAGATGCCGGGCTTTTGTTTGCGTCCCCCCTCAAAATCATTTAGCTACAATGATTCTTTGAACTGAGTTTATTACACCCGAGCCGTTTACTGCTTTACCTTCAAGGTGGATAAAATATGTACCGCTGGAAAGATTGTTTGCGTCCAGTCTTAGAAAATGTTGTCCCGGTTCGGTGTTCCCATGCCAGAGTGTTTCAACTTTTCTTCCCAGGATGTTATAAATTGAAATATCAACGTTCATTTTCTGCTGGATTAGAAAATTAATACGCGCCTCGTTATTGAATGGGTTAGGATAAACATCAAATCCTGATGTGTACTGATCGATCCGTATCTCAACCGTTACCTCTCCATCCATCGTCGTCCCATCAGGAGTGCGCATGGCAACGCGGTAGGTATAACGTCCTGAATTGACAATGGTATTATCCCAGAAAGAGGTTTGGTGGATTGGTTCAGGTGTCAGTAACAAAAATGCTCTTCCATTTGCATTACTACGGTAAACGCTAAAAACACTTCCATCGGGGATTAATGGTTCGTTCCAATCCAATTCGATTCCACGTTTTGTCACCTTTGCATTTACCGTTAGGAATCCTTCTTCAATTGCGTTATTGTCATCACCACCTTCATCATCATCGTCATCATCACCTGTCCCAAAGTTTGTGTAAGGTGTGAGGATACCGTACCTGAGTGACAAGTCAATAATCATATCAATAGTTTCCTGGTCCTCACCATGCACAGCCATATGCGCCAACCAGTAATCAATCTTACTCATCGCCCACATACGGGGTACAAATGGATAATTCTGAGCTTCCATAGTAAACTCAAACGGCCCATAGACATACTCTACAATATCGTTCACAACTCTGCCAGTTACAGTAATGTCTGAATTAGCTGCAGAATTATATCGTCCGGCAAAAATGGTTTGTGTACCGCTAAAAATCGAATAAGGTTCTGGAGGGTATATATCGTCTGTATCAATCAAGCCATAATCAATATTAATATCAAGCATTGCCGGCGAAGAAAACCTGTCGAAGAACACTTCTATTTGTTCAGCAACATATTCTTCACCAGGTGGGATAGCGATTGAAAGTCCATGGTTTTCATAGGCTATCATCTTGAGGAAATCGAGGTTGCTGGCGCAATCTCCTCCTGGATCACCAACTCCGACAGTAAAAATTGAAGCGTCGTGTATATTACCCTCACTGATATTGTTAAGGATTGTAGGAAGATGCAGTTCTCCAGGTACAGCCTCCGGTCTTCCATCCGAGACAAGCAGAATCTGGTTTGCTGTGCTATCGCTCATCTCCTGCTGGACAGCCGTTACCATAGCCGCATTCAGATCGGTACCATTTCGCAGCGTCCGCGATTCTATAAACGATATTGCATCTTCTATATTATCCAGTGAAGCGGGAACCGGATCTTCTTCCCAGAGCACAATTAAATCATTAAATGCGATGATATTAAAATAATCCTCGGGATTTAAATGTTCTATGCAGTAAATAGCCGCTTCTTTAGCTTCATCAATTCTATTCTCAGCCAACATGCTGCGCGAAACATCGAGTACGAATATGAAATATTTTGTAAAATTTTCTTCCGGTTCTACTTCACCCGGTTCTAGAACAGCAAGGAAATGACCTGATGAATCAGGATCTTCACAATGTGGCATTACCCACATTCCGCTGTCATCGGGATCAACCTGTATAGAAAGAGAGAGTGGAAGATCGGGTTCCATTTCGAAATCAATAAACCTTACAGATATGCTGTCTTCGGACTGGTAAAGAATCTCTACGTCATAATTCTCAAGCCAGAGAGTATTCAACAGTCGTTGTGATGAGATGTTCAGGTTGATTTCCACCGTATCCACAGGCTCGGCAAGGAATCCTCCCATCTGCAAAGGATAATCCAGGTAATATGATCCAAATGAATATTCCATCAACTCTGCATATTCAAGTCGCATGGTAACATCACCATTGGGGAAATCTGGAAGTGGAGCATAAAAAGGATTTTCGCCCAGGAACGTCATCAACTCTTCATTATCCGCTCCTCCTCCTCCCGGTTCTGGCTGTTCACCAACCTCCAGCTCATAGTAGACCAACTCCTCTCCTTCCCAGCGACCGAAACCAACGATACTGGCCATTTCCGGGACAGGGTAATAATAGTTGGCATCAATCAACGAATCTCCATCCCAGGAATTATAGAATTGTTGATCGATGGTAAATGATGCTACCTGGTCTCTTATATCAATGTTAGCAGTAATTTTTTTTAAAGGGATATAATCGGTTGGATAGTTATCGGTAAATGGAAACAGGATTGCTTCAGCAATAACCAATTGTGAAAAGATGAGTAAAACGGAACAACAAACCACAAGACGGGTTATAGTTTTCATGCTTCCCCCACGGTTTCCCCTCCCTCCAAAACCTCACGAGCACATCATCATCTTGAGCAATATTCAAACCAGAATTTGCGATTTCCTGACTATGGCAAACTTTATGGATTTATAAACCATGAGAAAATAGCGTTAATCATTATAATTGCATGGTTTGAATTCAAGAGTTTTTTGAAAGTCCAAAGGGGCAAATTTTTAAGATCGTAGGATTCTTTCTTGTTTTCTCAGTCAGGCTGGTTAAACGTGATCATACCGTTCACATTTAAGCGCACAAGGTGCCTAAGTAAACTCAGTGGACGATATATAAACTGGTGTGATCAGGATAGATGGAACAGCATCCCGAAAAAATGTGAAATACTTCCACCGAGGACAAACAGGTGCCAGACTGCATGGTGGTAGGGCATTACTTTCCAAACGTAAAAAATAACACCGAGTGTGTAACAGACACCACCTATCAGCAGCCACATCAACAAACCGGGCGGCACCATATTCAACATCGGCTTAAAAGCGATAACGATCATCCATCCCATCAGGACATAGATAATTGTGGAAAGTATTTTAAAACGACCGATAAACATTATCTTCAGTAAAATACCGGTAATGGCCATAAACCATATAACACCGAAGATCGACCATCCCCATCCGCCGCGCATCGAGACTAACGCGATAGGAGTATATGTCCCCGCAATCAGCAGGTAGATGGAAACATGATCCATCAGTTTGAAAAACCGTTTCGCCCTTTCGTTTGTAATCGCGTGGTAAAGTGTGGATGCCATATAAAGCATTATCAGGGTAGTTCCGTAGACACTGAAGCTGACAATCCGCCAGGCATCACCGCGTAAGCTGGCAAACACTACCAGCAGTACCAGGGCGGCAACACTGAGAGCGATTCCTATCCCATGTATAACACTGTTTGCTATCTCTTCTCCCAGGCTTTGAGTGTGCCACTGGAGAGGCTTGGATGAGGAGTCTTCTGATTTTTTCATTTAGTCCATAGGCTCTTAGAAATGCGTAACTACTTGAATGGTATGATGGTATTGCAGAATTCCGTGAAAATCAACGGGATTTTATTGCCTCGGAAGCAAGTCGGACATTGTCGGTGGCAAGAATATCAGCGCCATTTTTATACAGATCCTGGTAGGTTTTTAATCCCTTGGTTTCGGCCTGGCGGTCGAGGTTTCCCATTGTCCCGAGAATAGTTCTTACTCCATCCGAATGAAGAAGATCGTAAAGTTCCTTTTCCGGCTCATATACACCAACAAACGCCACCCAGTTTTTATACGGTATACCTGTGTCCTTCATCCTCTGGTAGTCATCCAGGTTGCGGACAGAAACGGAAATCATCAACGCGGGATTAAGTTTATGAACCTTTTTTGCTGCTTCAGTGTTGTAAGTGATAATAACCGAACAACCTTCAGCATCGAGTTCCTCGACCATTTTAATGACTGGTTCGAATAATTCTACACCCTTCACATCGAGTGTAAGAACAGCATGCCCTTTTGCCCAGGAAAGAACCTGTTCCAGTGTCGGGGTTTTGTATTTAGTTACGTTCCCGTCATTATCAAGGAGTAACATCTCGTCCAACTGTGATAATGTCAGCTCGCTGATGGAACCTTCCCCGGTAGTTGTCCTGTCGACTGTCTTATCATGCATCAATACCAGGACACTGTCCTTTGTCATCCTGACGTCACATTCGATCAGGCAGGGAGCGAATGTCAGGGAGTGTTCAAATGTCTCAATAGCGTTTTCCGGCCATCCGGGCATCGGGCCGCCACGATGTGCGCTGATAAGGGGTCCACGATCAGGTGTCCAGCGCAGGTATTCCTGAAGATCTTCCGCAGTCTCGCACTTTGTGATAAATGGTGCCTGGGCGGATAAAACACTGAGAATTCCAAGCAGAATAAGTACTGATAATACTACAGGCAGGCTTTTAAAATTTATTTGATGCTTCATTGACGGCCATTTCCAGGTTAGTGAAATCTCCGATGCGAATGTAATGTTTTTTTGCTCGTTAGGAAACAGCCCGAGAGCTCGAGTTTAAGACTACAATAAAAAACCCGGAGGATCACTCCGGGCTTTTTCATAATCCAGAATGCTTTATTTATTACCCACCAAGCGCTGCCATAATCGCGAAGAAAACACCTGTCAATGATTCACCTGCAACAAAACCACTGGCTACAGGAATGGTATACATCTCGTTGGCTTTTTTTGCAGCTTTTGACATTATCAATGCTCCCATCGCGCCGATGAACATGCTGATACTGTATTGCGCAGGAATGATCATCGCCATACCGAGGGCTGCTGGTGACGGCAGCCAGACCTTCGACTTCAGGGATGGAAAGAATTTTTCCAGCAGCGTGATCGCTGCACCAAACAGGGAACCATACAACAGGAACCAGACAGCTGTTGGTGGCAGGGTGCTGAGTCCCTGGCTGAGCAGTCGTGCTACTCCTGCCCAGACAATTGCCGCAGGCGCGGGAAGTTCCTGGGTCCCCAGCGCGGATGAATCGGGTACCATGATAAAGAATACCGGGATAACAGCTATCGCCATCACAATCCCGATCATTTGTGCAATGAACTGGTAACGTGCTTTGGCGCCTACCAGGTGCCCTACCTTCAACGAGTTTGTCATATCCGACGCCGCACCGGCAGCACCTGCGGTAACAGCTGCGGTCATCAGGTTTGTCTTAATACTTCCCGGGTGAAGAACACCGAAAGTAAGCTGGGTGACTTTACCCATCGCTCCGATGGGAATAATACCCGTTTCACCTGATACTCGAATCGAGACCATTGCCAGGAAGAAACTCATGATCACGGCAATAATCCCCATCCAGACCGGAATCTGGAACAGCCATTTCATGAGGATGATCGACATGATACCAAAGACTACAAAACCAACCATAAACCAGCTGATCGGGATTTCAGTGTGTGCGACAGGATCGTCATTGTCCGCACCGCCTTTACGTCTCCAGCCCTTAAATACGGCAGCGAAAGCACCCGCAATCGATTTCCAGAGGAAGGCGAAAGCCAACAGACCCGCAACCACCATCATCCCAACACCCGGCCACATAGTCCAGGCAACTATATTGCGGAAACCGCCAACAGTCTGAACCTGTTCACCACCCGGCTCAAAACCGAATAAAGCGGCAACATCGGTTTCACCTGAAACCAGTCCGAGCCGTGCTTCCCAGTGTATTTTTTCAGGAGCCGATACAGCAAGCTTTTCTCTCTTCTCCAGGATTGGTCGTGCAGTTTCAAACGGCAGGAAAGGAATCGGCTTATATATTTCCTCATCTATTTTGTGGTTCACTTCATCGATACGGAAAAAGAGGTTCGGCGATAATGTATTAGTTTCCCCGGCTGCGTTCAGATCTGTCACAAGCTCATCAAGGCTGTTATAGACTGTAGGGACGGAATCCGACCAGGTTTTTGTAAGAGTAATTGTTTCCGACCCAGATTCCAGCTCGGGACCGGTCGTTGCTTCTTCAAGTTCAAAAACCAGTGTGCTGCCTTCCGGAACGGATAGAGGAAACTCGAGGAATTCTGCACTCTCAAGTTCAGGGGCAGCGTGGACAATCTCTTTCTGGTGGATCATCCATGGTCCCAGGACAGCGTAATTCAAAACCATTCCCACAATCATTGCCACGGCAACCCTGGTTCCCAGGAACGGTCCGATACCGACGAAAAGCAGTGACGGTTCAAACGAAAGAGTCAGCTTGGCAAGATTAATTCCGGCTATCTTGGTTGGAGGTGTCATTAACGCCGGGATAGTCCCACGATGCATCAGGAGCTGGTTGACGATTCCGATAACGGCAGCAATACCCAGCGACATTGCTTTCCTCACCGCTTCAGATCCCTTCGAATACATACTCTTGATTGTTTCTGCAGCGGGAATAACCGCAGGGAACCTTAATTCGCCAGTATTAACTACCTGGCGTTTGATTGGAATGGAAACCATCAATCCCAGGAAGAGGATACTCACCATCCAAAGGCCAAGCTGCCACCAGGTTATTGAAAAATCTGGATCAAGCATCATGATTGCAGGGATAGAAGAGACAAGTCCGGCGGAAACTATATAGCTTGGCGCAACCGCGCTGGTCATGACTATCGTGTTTTCCATCATGCCGAAGGGAGTTTTGGTCAGTCGCATCCCCTGGATAGCCTTCCAGATAGCAAATGACAGCACAATAGCTGTAATTTCAACACCTATCCCCCATCCCGATTTTAGTCCAACGTAAAGGTTGGCCAGTGCCATAATCAGCCCGAGCAAAACCCCAGTGAATACTGCCCTGAAGGTCAGCTGGGGGACATCTCCCTTATAAGTTGTTTCCAGCCATTCCCTGTCTTTTTCCACCTGCGTTTTTGCTGTCGTATTCTCATCACTCATAAAATCACCGTCCCTTTACGCTGTTTCGTTTTTAGAATTCTGCAAATATAAGGAGTTAATAATATGGATAAAAGCGAGATAGGAATTTTCGTGTTTTATCTTCAAATCTCCTGAAATTGATTCATTTAGTAATGGCTAATATTAACAGGCTACTAACGTTCTCCCCGACAAATTCAGCGGTACAGATGACTCTTTTAATTGCATTATCTCATTCGTATATTTGGCACTTTATAAGCAGGGATTACATCACTTAGAGTTATGCAGTATTAATTATTGAGGATGAATTCCTGCCTATTTTTATAATGAACCATCTGGAGTAGAATATGACCGGCAAAAAAGCCGGGGATTTAATGATCCCTCTGAATCAATATCCGCATATACCATATTGGTTCACCCTCCGCCAGGCTATAGCGGAGATAGAACATTCGGTGATTGAAGTTGGTGGTCGGAAATCGTTACCCAGGTACCTGCTGGTATTTGATGAAACCTATCAACTGGTTGGGATCGTCCGCCGTCGAGATATCCTCCACGGCCTGGAACCAAAATTCCTCAGCCCGAAAAAAACGGATAAACACCATCGTGAATTGTTCGATATTGAAGTAGATCCTCATCTTTTTGAGATGTCCAGCGAGTCCATGTCCAAGACTTTAAATAAGAATGCTGAGACTGCTATCAGTGAAGTTATGCAGCCGATTGAAAGCACGGTAAATCATGATGATCATATTACCTTTGTGATAACCAAGCTGGTCAGCGGCGTTCAAAGTCTTTTACCTGTACTTGAGAACAAAAAGGTAGTTGGAGTTATTCGTACAGTGGACGTTTTTAAAGAAATTTCCAACATAGTCCTTTCAGGATAAAACGAGTTAATACTAACTGGAGCTTGCCTTTGGATCAGAATAATTCTTCCCAGCAACCCGAGAAGCAGCCACCTCCGAAGGATGAAAGTCTTAAGCAGATGCCCGAGGAAGTGTATGTTGCTCCTGTTAAACCGGCAATTGACTGGAAGCGGATAATATTTATCCTGCTTGGATTTACTCTTTTTATAACTGTTTTTTTATCCCCATCCTGGCCTAGTGCAATAGATCCGGTTGGCAAAGAGTTTGAATTAACTCGCGAGGGAAAAGCTGCAATCGGCCTGTTCCTTCTCGCTGCAATCTGGTGGGTGTTTGAAGTTGTCCCGATCGGTGTCACAAGTATCACCATTGGTGTCTTACAAGCCCTGTTCCTGATCCGTCCCGCGAAAGTCGCTTTTACAGATTTTATGGTGCCGTCTGTCTGGTTCATTTTCGGTTCAATTGTAATCGGCATGGCATTTTCGCAGACCGGGCTGACTAAGCGGATGGCATACAAGATGCTATTGATGGTGGGTGAAAAAACCAGCATGATTTACCTCGGCTGTTTTGTCATGACAGCGGCATTGACCCTGATCATGGCTCATACGGCAGTCGCGGCAGCTGTTTACCCACTTTTGATGGCGATTTACGGTCTATATACGGACGAGAAGAAACCGACGAAATTCGGAAAAGGATTATTCATCGGAATGGCGTTCACAGCCGGCGCAGGAAGTATTATTACACTTCTTGGCGCGGCACGTGGTGCGGTTGCCATCGGCTTCTATACCGACATTACAGGCAAGAGTATCTCCTTCTTCGAACTGACCTATTACATGTTCCCAATGGGCTGGTTGATGGTATTTGTCCTCTGGGCATATATCCAGGTGTTCTTTAAACCGGAAAAGAAAACCATTCCCGGACTTCGTGATAGAGTACAACACCTGAACTCCGGGTTGGGTAAAATGACCGGCAAAGAGAAACTCACCCTGATCATAGTTTTCTCTTCGATAGCTGTATTAAGCATACGCCAGTTCTTCCCAGCAATAGCTGAACTCGATAAAGGCGCGATTATTCTGGTAACTACGATCCTGTTCTTCGTATTCAGAATTTTGAAGATTGAAGACCTGGAAGCTATACCATGGAATATTATTCTCCTCTTTGGTGGGGCGATGAGTATTGGTTTCTGCCTGTGGGATACCGGTGCTGCAAGCTGGCTTGCTATTAACTGGCTGGGAATGCTGCAGAACGCTGGATGGTACATATTTGTACTGGGAATTGCATTCTTCGTCATGATCATGACCAACCTGATCATGAACGTTGCTGCTATCGCGATCTCCCTGCCGGTGGCCCTGGTACTGGCACCCTACCTCGGTGTTGCGCCGGAGGTAGTAATATTCTCATCACTGGTGACAGCAGGTATGCCCTTCCTCTTCCTTGTTGGTGCAGCTCCTAACGCGATCGCATATGAGAGTAAACAATTCACAACAGGGCAGTTTTTCGTATCAGGTATTCCCGCAAGTATTATCCTGATGATTGTACTCGCGATATTTGTCAAGTTTATCTGGCCATTAATGGGAATGCCTGTGACAATTTAAAAATGAAAGTATGACTGAATAAAAGATATTGCTATTAAGATATAAGAAAAGCCCGGCAGTTGCCGGGCTTTCTGATTCGTTAAACTTTGAAATCGTTTGTTACCCAAAATCCTGCATATGCAGTTCAAGTCTTGAAGATTTACCGTTTCTCGTTTCCTGAATCTTTTCTTCTCTCGCCAGCCATCCGATTGCACGTTCTACCATCGGTCCGGAAACATCAAGTTCTTTTTTCACTTTGGTCACACTTGTAGGGCCATTCTGTTCAAGGTAACGCCATAGATTTCCAGCTGTTTCTCCGATTTCATGTTTCATGCTATTATACTCCTTACTTTCATTGTTAAAAAAACCTAACCCATAAACGAAATATCTGACTACTTTTTTCAGTACGCAATAATCCGTGTTTATTTTCCTCTCCTTGAGTCCTCTCAATTCTCTTCTTGGTCTTTTTTAATATCATAATCATCAAATCTTTAAGTTGACTTTTCAATAAAATCATCATTTTACGGTCTGATGACATAATGATTTAGTTCAGGTTGTGTTTTCCTCTGAAAGGTTAATATAAAGTGTAGTTTAGTAATCTGACGCAGTCATCTATCGTGACAACCAATACAGTAACCGAAAGAATCTCATTGTTTCTTTTGGATGCCTGGCGATATAGTAGATCTTTGGGAGGTAGTTTTTAATAAGTTCTGTGAAACGTTTTAACCGATCACTGATACTGATTCTTCTACTTCCAGGTTTTTGGCTGGAACTTCGTGTAAAACCTTTCGACAGGTAAACCGTCCGTGTTCGGCTTTCAGGGCTCGATAAGAACTGGATAACGGGTTTTATCCAGAACTTATCATCAAGCATGTTCTTTTCTATCTGGCGCACCATCCATTGCACTGATTCTGTAGGTAATGGGCTGGTCTGTTTATTAAAGTAATCACCAGGATAACAACATCCGAATTCTTTGAGAATTTCCAACGTCAGGTTTACACATCTCTGAGCACCCCATTTCGATGCCTCTGTTTCTGCAAAATCCCAATCCATCATGGACGCATTCTTTTCAAGCAACCATTCAACGTCTATTAGCGTCCTTAACGGCAGGAAAAAGTGTCTGAACGTTGTGTGAATGCACAAGTGTAGAAAATGATGTTCAAGGCACAAAGTTGATGTGGGAACACCTTCATGTAAGTACGGTTGTATATTTTTCCACAGGCTGTTCACGTTTATTTTATATGGGGTTGTCTCTTCATCCAGGTTAAGATGAACATCAATAATCTGGTTTGTCTTACTGCTGTAATAACTGAACTGGTTTACCAGTTTAAAGATATTCTCTCGCTTGAATTCGTAGTTTTCCCTTGGAAAATATCCTGCATCGATCAATAGATCATGTATTCCGAAAAAATCGTCTTCTTTTATAAGGATATCGATATCACCTAAAGGGCGAGTCCCAATATCCGTGTAAACATTATCTACCAGGTAAATCCCTTTCAGCAGTACAACATTGATGTTTTTATCGTTGAACTTCTCCAGCAATAGCTTAAAATGGTGTGACTGGCGTGTTGTTTTCGAGATGTTGAGGTAATAATCGCGTTCAATTTTTTTGAGTATCTTTTCCGGAATCAATTCATCAAGAGTTGACCTGGTTAATTCCCGGTATAACAGTGGCACCAGCTCATGAAATTTGGCTAGATTAATTAATCGATTTAACTGCTGATCTGTCAAGGAACTTAGCTCATTTTTCGTTCCCTGTTTTTTCTTGACAGATACAATATTAACGAGGAGACGAACCAGTTTTGTTGATTTATTATCAAGAGATGTCATCAGTCAGGCACTTTATAAAGTGACATTGATTACGATATCCACTGGAAGCAAATATAGCGAGAAAAAACATGAAAAGTTGCAGATAGATTAAACGGAGAATTGTAGATTTGGAATGAAGACAGCGGCGGGATTTATTAATCAATTCAATATTTTCGCCTCTTTTTTAGCATCTTTACCATTATCTTCATACGTGGGGACAAAGTATTTCAGTTTTTTGCGAACAGCATTTTCTTTCATAGTCATACATTCATTAGAAAACTTCATAATTTCTTGCATAAAGTTATCATCAGGTTTCATGTTCGGCGTCAGCACCATCAATCCGGGTATATGGGTATCACATTCTTCCCCTTCCAGGTAGAGGCTTTCGTGCATTTTCTCACCTGGACGTAACCCGATATATTCTATTTTTATATCAGCGTTTAGTTCCAGTCCGGACAGCTCAACCATGTAACGGGCAAGGTCGACGATCCTGATCGGACTGCCCATATCAAGCACATAAATGTTACCTGAAATACCGATAGAACCCGCCTGCAACACCAGCTCTACCGCTTCAGAAATCAACATGAAAAATCTTGTGATATCCGGATGTGTTACTGTAATGGGTCCGCCATTTTCGATTTGTCTTCTAAACTTTGGTATTACACTTCCTGAGCTTCCAAGAACGTTTCCGAACCTTACAGACATAAATTTCGTGTCGCTTCGAGCAGCAAAATTAAGAATTATATATTCACAGATTCTTTTTGTCGCTCCCATTACACTGGTGGGATTAACGGCTTTATCGCTGGAGATAAGTACAAATTTATCAATCTTATATTCATCGCTCAGTTCACAAAGTACACGTGTACACTCAAGATTATTTTGAACAGCTGCCCAGGGATTGGCTTCCATTAATGGTACGTGTTTATAAGCAGCAGCATGGAATACAAGGTCAAATTGATGATCAAGGAAAATCCTTCTCATTAACATCTCATTGGCAGCATCCGCTACGAAACAATCAATCTTTAAACCAGGATATACCTGTGCAAGCGTATCTTCGATTGTATAGAGATTCAATTCACTGTTATCAACAATTGATAATCTTCGGGGTTTATATTGAGCGATCTGCCTGCATAATTCTGAACCTATGCTACCCCCGCCACCTACTACCAGTACATTGCTGTCCTCAATCATCATCTGCACTGATGAATAATCGAGGGTCACCGGTTTTCTTTTCAGAAGGTCTTTCAGCTCAATGCTGCGCAATGCGTTAACGGACACCCTGCCGTCAACCAGGCTTTTCAACCCGGGTATAGTCTTTACCTCGATCTGGCTGCCTACCTGTTCCTTGATCAGGTTTAAGATCTGTCTTGTCTCAAGTCCTGAGAGAGAGGCAATGGCGAAATATATCTCAGATATATTGTATTCACGCGCCAGTCTCTCGATCTCTCGTCCGCTGCCAAGGATTTTCATTCCGTGAACATTCCGTCCATGTTTCAACGGATCGTCATCAACCAGTCCAATAACTTTGATCCCTGAATCACGTGTATTCTTGATATTTCTCAGCAGGAGTTCCCCGGCTCGTCCCGCACCATAGATAAGAACATTTTTTGTCTGTTCTGAATGTTTCTTCTGGCGAATAGATGATTCATATACTTTCCTGGCAACAAGCCGTACACCCCCGGCCAGGAAAATCACCAGCAACCAGTCCATTGTCACTATCAAACGGGATATTCCAAGGTGACCGAAGGTAAAGTTCATGACCACAAGACCAAGTGATCCCGCAGATGTGGAAATTATTACTCGCTGGAGATCATAAATGTTTGTATATCGCCAGAAGTTGGTATAGAGGTTAAAGACATAATTGAGGACAATACGTGTAGCCAGCAATATCGGAACCACAATCCCGAGGTCTGAAATTGCGGTAAATGCGTCTTTGTAACTGAATCGCAAGATATGGCTGAGTGATAATGAAAGAACAAAACATCCCAGGTCAAGTATTATTTTGACCGAGAGATTCGCCAGGTTTCTTCTCATTTCTACCAGCATAATCTTAATCTTTTCAGCCATTTACGACACCACCAGTAATTATTGTATACTGATGATATCGAAAAATTCAGGTTAATAGCGTGATTTATCTCATTCGGGTACAGTGATACATCTCATATTTCAGAGTATACTTACTCTATCGGTTCAATAACAACTCAACTTGGAAACGAAAAATCTACCAAATTTACCTGATTTCATAGGAAATTCATTAATTACAATTCTTCGATGGCCATACATCTTACAGGAGAACCATCACCGGATTCCAGCTTTAGAGGTAAAACTACAAGTGCGATTTCCGTATTATTGATTTTTTTCAGGTTACTCAAGTATTCCACCAGGATCACATCATTTCCCAGCAGGATTTTATGGATGGGTGAATCAACCTTGTTTTCATAGTCAGGTCGGGGATTATCCGGTTGAGCTGTATCCATTGCCAGCATTTTGAGTCCGTTTTCCACCATCCAGTGAGCGCATTCTTCAGATATATAACCGTGATCCGTATAATATTTCATTGAAGAATAATGTTTGCACCAGTCAAACATCATTACGATTCTCTCTGGGAATGTATCTCCAAGTTGCTTTTTAAAATCATCAATTTCAAGCTGTTGATTAGTTTCACATCGTGAAAAATCAATAATCCTGGCAGGTCCGACAAGTGTTTCAAGTGGAATTTCATCAACTGTCTTTCCGTCGGGAATAAAATGGCGGGGAGCGTCCATATGCGTACCTGTATGGGTTCCCAGTACCAGTTTTCTTGTTTCCCGACCCTCTATCCCATGCCGACCCAGCTGAGATATTTCAACAACAGGGTGCCAGGGACGGGGATAAGTTGTCATTCCTTCGTGTATCGTAAAGGTCAGGTCGATCAGTTTACGTGCCATTTTCTATTTCCTGTTCTTGATAATTTCTTTTAGTTCCGTCTTCAATACCTTACCTGTACTTCCCAGTGGGAATTTATCGAAAGTATAGAATTTCGTGGGAATAGCATTATCCGAAAGATTTTCGTGGCAATACTTCTTCAGTTCCTTTTCATTCAAATCGCCGCCGTTTTCCATTATCAATGCAGCAGTAATTGTTTCACCAAAATATTCATCAGAAATACCAACAACCGCTGACTGGCTGACTCCCTCATATTTATCAAGGACCTTTTCTACCGATCGCGGGCTGATATTAAAACCACCACGGACTATCAGGTCTTTTTTTCTATCTGTTATGAACAAGTGACCTTCAGAGGATATATATCCAATATCCCCGGTTGGAAACCATTCAGGTGATGTTTCAGGATCAGGCAATTGTGTTTTAAAATCCAGGTAACCATTCATCCTGTCCGGTTGGTAAACAAACAGCTCTCCCTCATCACCGGGGGGAAGTTTTTTGCCGGAATCGTCAAATGCATATACTTCCACGTTTTCCAAGACCTCGCCAACCGATCCTTCGATAAATGGGAAATTGCTGTTGTTGGTAGTAACATATAACAACTCGGACAGGCCATAACTCTCATGAACATCTACACCATATTTCTGCTCGAAATCCTGCTTGAGCTTTATTGAAAGTGGAGCAGTTCCACAACAGACATTACTGATGTTATCCCTGCAAAAGTTGGCTGAATCCGGATTACGATCCAGCAGTAGAAGAGTTTTTAAAATTGTTGGTACCAGCCAGAGTGTATTCACTTCATATTTTATTGGTGCTTCCCAGAAACGTAATGCCGTACTTGCACCAAAGGCATGGCTGATGACTACCGATCCACCACACATGAACGGGCTGATGAGAGTATTGAGAAAACCGGCCATGTATGCCATTGTGAAGACATGGTACATCCGGGTATCATTACTAAAACTATGTTTCTTGTTAAATTCAGTGGCGTTATTAAAAAGATTCTGAGCACTATGCGCGACACCTTTTGGTTGACCAGTTGTACCTGATGTAAAATTGATGCTCAATAGGTCGGAGGGAGTTATTCCTTCGAATGGAACGAAGTTCTCAGTTTCATCGGATAAAACATTAAAACTGGATCCGTTCCCGCAACTCCAGAATTTGTCGACATCAATTTCATCAGTCGGTTTTCCCAGGAATATTTTATCTATTGATTTGCCTGGAACATCGGTCAATCGTGAGGCTGTGCTTGAATCATACAGCAGGAGTTTTGCATCGCTGTTATTCAGGATAAATCCCACTTCCCTGTTGTGTAGCATTGGATTAACAGGGACAGCACAGATACCGGAAAAGAGGCAGGTAAAGTAGGTTATTACATACTCAACCGAATTCTGTGAGAAAATCGCAATCCTATCACCGTGATTAATACCATTATTATTAAATATTACTGCCAGTTCACATGCATACTTAAATATTTCGTGAAAAGAATAGGTATTACCGTCGATTGAATCGATTATATAAGGGGTATCAGCACGGCTCTCAAATATTTGCAGTATTTCATCATGGATGCTATTCGTTTTGGACTCCCTGGATAATTGGAACTGTTTTAATAGTCTCAGCAGAATCTAATCAGGAAATAAATTCCCTGATACGTCTCAAGCCTTCTTCGATTGTTTGCTCAGGAGCGGCAAATGTAATACGGATAAAGCCTTCAGAACAATCGCCAAATCCTGCTCCGGGGATAGTTGCTACATGTTTTTCGCTTAACAGTTTTTCGCAGAAGTCTGCCGAATCCGGGTTATACTCCGAAATATCCAGCATAAAATAAAACGCACCCTGGGGAATAGAATATCCTATACCGTTCATCTCGTTTAATTCAGATAAAATCCATCCACGCCTTTTATTGTAAGCCGAGACCATCTCCAGAACAGACTTCTCACTTCTTTGATTCGTTAACGCTGTTAAGCCTGCCATTTGGATAAATGGCGCCACATTTGTAATTGAGTACTGGGAAACTTTAAGAATTGCTGATAAAATTTCCGGGGGAGCGGTCACATATCCCAGGCGCCATCCAGCCATGGCGTAAGTTTTGGAGAAACTGTTAATAGTGATTGTTCTCTCTTTCATACCGGGTAGGGATGCAATGGAAATATGCTTCGCATCATCAAAGATAAGCCTGCTGTAAACTTCGTCGGAGATAACCAGCAGGTCATTCTTTACCGCCAAGTCAGAAAGCTGCTGTAATTCATCAATAGTATAGACTGTACCGGTAGGATTATTTGGACTGTTTATTATCAGTAGCCTTGTTTTATCGTTGATGGATTCTGCTATCAGCTCAATTGGAGGTCGGAAACCGGTTTTTCCGTCGCTGGGTATACGCCGTGGGATGCCATTGGCAATCCAGGTAGAGGATTCATATGGTGCCCAGCTGGGATCAATGATTATAACCTCTTCACCGGGTGCAATCACACTTTGAATCGTGCAGAAAACTGCGTGAACACCACCATGTGTTATCAGTATTTCGCTGTCCGGATCATATTCAAGACCGTACAGATTTTTAATACTACCGGATACGGCTTTTCTGAGTTCGATCAATCCTCTTGTAGCGGCATAATGAGTATAACCATCCAGAATTGCCCTGTTGCAGGCTTCCACAATTGGTCCTGGAGTTGAAAAATCCGAATCACCTGTCTGCAGTTTGATTATCTTGATCCCGGATCTTTCAAGCTCCCTCGCTTTGTCAGCGACACGGAGAGTTATTGATACCTGGAGTTTATCAAGAACAGGATTCATTTTCTGCCTACCTATCTCTGCTCATCACCATGATAACTGTCAAAACCAAATCCCGCGGTATAAATCTCCTCCTCCTCCTGGGCAAGTTTTTTAGCTATACCTTCAACCATTTCCGGGTCGCAGTCAATTTTATCAACCTTGCATACATCTATAATCAGTTTCCTGGGATCGAGGTTATACTTGCTTGAATACTCCTTGATCGTTTTCATATAGCTCGAATGGAATTGAGCATACCCGACAATAACATCAAGCGATTTAAAACCGGGATCCTTTATTAATGGATTTATATACTTATCACCCAGGTTGCCTACAGTAATAGGATCGATATCACCAATGTCATATCCGGACCTGATCAATGCGGCTACCAGCATCTCCGTAGGGGCATTTCCAAGGCTGCGTCCCCATCCCTGCAGGGTACTGTCCACAACAACCGCACCGTTTTCAATAGCAAGCAGAGAATGAGATACCGCCAGGCCAAGATTGTTGTGCCCATGATATGCCAGGGGCATATTGCAAACTGCCTGCACTTCCCGGAAATAGTCCTGAACTTCACTTTTAATCATCCCACCAGCAGAATCAACTATGCAGAGTAGGTCCGATCCAAATTTCTGCGCTTTTAATGCCTTTTGCGCAAACTCTTTTGGATTCATGGCATATGATTTCATAAAATTGGAAGCCACGAACATACCGCGTTTTTTAGCAAGGGCAATAAATTCTTCGGATTCTTCCATCTCAGTAACATTGGTCCCAACGCGAATAAATCCCATTCCATTATCAGCGGCCATATCGACATCTTCCAGGCGTGCGATCCCCGGTATACAGAACATACCGAACTTCGCTTCAGTTAATGTATCGGCGGCTGCTTTCATGTACGCCTCATCGGTTTCCGCCGCTTCACCGTAGCCTGCCTGGGATGCATGAAGGCCAACCCCGTGACCCACTTCAATCATCCTGAATCCTGCATCTTCAAGAGCTTTTGAGATAACCGCAGTATCATTGGCAGTAAAACCGAAGTTTAACGCGTAACTACCATCCCTTAACGTACATTCAAGGATAGTTACTTTTTTATTTCCTTTATCACTCATAGAACAACCTCTTTATAGTTTAATGTTAATATTGAAACAACAGAAATAATCGTTGTTTAGTCCTGTACCAGGAATTTAAGGAAAGCCAAACATTATACTATACTGTGCTCATCTTCTCTAAGCAAGCCCGTCCCGGGACTATTCCTCTTTTAATCTTAAAATCCTACTCGGTAATTATGGCGGATTCATTTGAATCTCGAAAAAACAATATTACCTTTCGACTGCTTTTATGCTTGATGTCTGTATCTATCTTAGACACGTTCGAGTTTCCGAAATCGTTGAGATCTATATATTGAAAGCAAATTTTTCATCTTCAAGAGGAATCTTATTCTGAGTCACTAATGGAAATAATTGAAACAATAACAGATGACATCCTGAACTATTTTAAAGATAAAAATATTGCTCTCGATTCCATTTCCAGCGAACCGAATCGTGTAAATTTCGTTAACGAAGGACTGGTAGACTCTATTGGTATCGTCGAACTCGTCTATCATCTTGAAAGCAGGTATAGTTTTACTTTTTCTCCAGACGAGTTGGAATCTGATAATTTTCGTACTGTTGAAGGTCTATCACAGATTGTCAAAGGTAAACTGGACTCTGTTCAGTAATTCAACTTCTGAGTAAGATATATCCCATGTCGATACTAATCAGGCAACTTGAAGAAAAAGATGTTGAAACTATCAGGGCCTTCAATAAACGGCTTTCTGATGGTGGTGCGAAAGAAAGTTTCCCTGAAGTTCATATTCCCTCATGGTTGCCGAAAAAAGAATCATCCTCTATTTTCCAGGAATATTACATCGCCCTCGAAGAAGATACAGCAAGGGGTGCTTACATACTTAAATGGCAACCGTTTTATCTGAATGGCAAGGAAGAACAGGTATGCGGATACCAGCTTCCGATCGCTGAAAGTATAGTAAATCCAAAGTATAATATAATTCCTCTGAGATTAATGGGTGACGCGCTGGCGAGAAATCCATTGATGACGGGACTAGGTGGAGGAAGACCTGAAGAGCCCAGCGTACGTTTGCTGCTGGCAGCGAAATGGAAAATGGTTCCCTGCCCATTTTTCTTCAGAATAATCCATCCAAAACCGTTCCTGGACAACATTGTCTACCTCAGGAAGGATAAAAAATATCGATTTTTACTTGATTTCCTGGCTAATACAGGTCTTGGCTGGTTGGGCATGAAGTCGCTGTTTCTCTATAAAGATTTGACGAAGAACAAATATTCAAAGGTCGAATCGAGAGTAGAGCCAAGCTTTGATGGATGGTGTGATCAAATCTGGGAAGAGGCCAAAGATAAATATTCACTCATTGCGACGCGAACTAAGGATATCCTGAATACCCTCTATCCTGCCAGCCGCCCACGATTTATTCGTCTCAGGGTAACAACAAGCAATGATACTATCGGTTGGGTAGTGCTACTGAACACGAAGATGAAAGACCATAATTTCTTTGGAAATATGCGCGTAGGAACAATCGTAGACTGCCTGGCATTGCCAGGTGAAGAAGGCAAAGTGATAAAGGCCGGATACGATTATCTCGTATCAGATAAAGCAGACATTGTTATATCCAACCAGTTACATCAATCATGGTGTGAGGCTTTTAAAAACAATGGTTTTTTACGAGGACCATCCAACTTTTTCTTTTTTACTTCTCCCGAATTGACTTCCCAGGTATCAGAAAATGATCCTGACTACGAAAAAGTTCATATGACACGTGGTGACGGAGACGGTCCTATTAACCTTTAAATCGATTTAGGTGAGATCAGGATTGAATTGCAGTTATTACGTCGTCGAGGATCACATCTTGAGGCCAGTAATTACCTACTACCCAGTTTAATTTCGAATTAAAATAGCCGGCACAGTTGCAAACTGCCCTGTCCTGGTAAACATAGCTGATCTCGACAATCAGCTTTTCGCCCGAATCCGGATCGGTGACAAAATCGTACGCCATACTCTGGAATCCGAGTTTCTGCGAAACTTCAAATGCAATTTTTATACATTCAAAATCAGCTTCACCGGGATTGTAGTAGATCAGTTCTCCACTCCCTGACGCTCGAAAATCGTTAGGACGTACTCCCCTGGTAAAGGTAAACGCCCTGTCACCAATCGTGGTCACACGGATATCGAAAGTATTATCCGGGATATATTCCTGGAACAATATGTATGCATTTTCCCGCGGAAATATCTTTCGAGCGTTGAGTATGGCAGAAATTGAGCTCGGCGCCCTCTTGATCTTTCCCAGGATGTCATTGCGCGATTTCACAGTACGAATCCTGGTAGAAATATCTTTCACCGGGCTGGCAATAAATGGAAATCCTTTGCCGAATGCCTTTCGAACCAGCTTATTTGCTTCACTTCTAGTGTGGACAAGTTTTACATTTGACGCCCCGGCGCCCCGTCTGAGCTTAAAAACAACGGGATAATCTATTCCTTCCAGCCATTTGTAAGCAGCTTTTCTGTTATAAAAGACATAACTGGGAACCAGTGGTGCATTAATAGCTTCCAGCAGGTATTTTTGTGTCACTTTGTCGTCGAAATGGAAACGGGTATTGAGGTTCGGGAAAGTGTGAATCCCCATCTCATCGCAAGCCTGGAGGATATGACGGGAAAATATCAGGTCGGTTAGGCTGCCGTGATTCAGGTGCCATAATACAGCGTCACATCCCGATACCTGGTCGATTATATTGTTGTCATAGCCATTAACAACAAGACTATCAATTCCACGTTTTTCCAGGGTTTGGATCCATCTTGTGGAATAACTGTCTTCTCGATGATGAACGGCAATTTTCATGACTAGCTCTGAACCAAATTTCTATCAAAGGTTTGATTTTACCATCTATTATCTTCGGCTTCTTAATCTACCGGTCAGCCAGTTAAATAATTGTTTACTTGTCCTTGTTGGCAGGTAGAATTTAAAGAGGTACTCCCATTTCCAGAATTTTTTCTCTGCCCCTTGATACCAGTCATCGTAGTCTGGATTTTCTAACGCTCGGCTGTAATTCGTGCATAATGCCTCAGCACGTTTTTTCGGATCAATGCGGGTAAGATCATTTTTATCCCAGTAGTGAGAGTATAATTTCCAAACGGGCTTACTGCCTTTCTCGAACTCGAATTCTACCGCCAGTCCAAGTTTATGAGGTGGTGCAGGTTTTACCTTCCATCCACCGTTATCACCGGGAACATCATCGAAATAGTAATTTCCAAGGCTGTAAAAAACCGGCTTATCATCAATCAGTTCCATTCCACGCACTACATGGGGATGATGACCGATGATTACGTCGGCACCTGCTTCGATCATCCCGCTGGCGTAATCACGTTCTAGTGGATGTGGATAATAATAATGTTCAATCCCCCAGTGCATTATTACTAGAATCCAGTCAGCTTTAACAGAACAGTTACTTATGAACTCTTCCGCTTTCTTTTTCCCCGGCCAGCGGTTTGGCCCGGCATCATCAGGCCTGGCAGGCGACGGCGTAGTTTCATCCGTTACCCAGTTGATTACACATAAAGTACCCTGGTCTGTTTTCCAGAACCAGGGCTTTTCGACATCTTCAGGGGATATACCCGCGCCAAAACATTCTATTCCAGATTTATTCAGCTTATTAATTGTTAGATTAAGTCCCTCTTTTCCTGCATCGAGGATATGATTATTGGCGAGGGTAGCAACCGGTGATGTCCAGTCTTTTATAGCATCGAGGGCGTCATCAGAAGCCAGAACCTGCATTTTTTTATGTTGATCGATTTTATCACCAAAAGGCAGCTCCCAGTTTAGCAGTATTTTTATATCTTTTTCATTTCTACCACTAGTTGGATCGAGTAATGGAGATCGGCCTGCAACAGGACGACAGATACCAACATCACCGACACAATAAAGCTTCATTTTTGCTCAATCCAGTAAAGACTATTCAAACTAATCGATCAAGTTACGCAGGATTTTATCAAGTTTCTCTGAAAGTACAGGCCAGGAGTATTTTAGCCTGTTTATATTTTCCACCAGTTCACTTTTTTGCTTGTACTGTTTATAAATAAAAGATGAAATCTCGTCCATTTCCCAGCTGGGGAACGATTCTCCCGAGGAACTGTCCTTGAGAATAATAGAAGCCTCGTTCTCCTCGGGCGATATCAGAAGGATTTTGGTATCCAATCCCATTGGCTCAAACAACTTGCCTGTTACGATCAACCGGTCACCCAGTGTAGGTGCATCATAAATTGTTGTAATCACGAGTGCAAGGTCTGCACCGGCAACCGCTGACAACGCCTCCTCCCGGCCAACAGGACCGTGATCAACAACAAAATTATCCGTACCCGTTTTTTTAGCTTCTTCGATTACATGTCCGGATTGCCGACCGTAATAATGGAACTTGATTTTTTCCGATATTCTCTCTTTCCGTTGATCCAGTTTTTTTAGTGCTTCAAGAAATGGAGTGATTGATCTTTTCGGTGGATAAAATCCACCGGTGTAAACGATTGAGAAATGATCGTATTTTTCCGGGGAAATGTTTTCCAGGCTTTTCGAATCAAAACCGTTGGTAATTACATGCGATTTTTCGGAAATACCAGCGTTTTTATCCATGTGTTCTTTAAAAGCGTTGGCAATTACAAGCACAGCCGCTGCCCCATCAAGTAATCTCTTCTCTTTTCTGCCGATACCGGATTGTTCATCGATTTTGACTGAGCTGACATTACCCGACCAGGGATCACGGTAGTCAAGTACATACGGCTTGGTCAGATATTTTGCGAGAGCTTCGGCTACAGAAAACGAAGTAAACGACGGCGCGGTGGCAAGGATTACATCTACATCTTTATTTCCACTTTCTATAAATGCCGTCACTGCAGGTTTGTACCATCCAGCAGCCCTATCTATCCCCAGTTGCCTGGCTGTAAATCGAAATCCCTTATCAACCAGTCGGGAAAATGGTGATTCTGATGTCTTTAGAAAACCTTCATTCAGACCACGGAAAGAATGCCCTGTTAGAATCCGTTCAATTCCTTCTTCGTCAAGTGTCTTATCCCAGTCTTCCATATTTTCAACATTGCGGCAGAGATTTGGATCAACTGTCAGGACAGTAACTTTCCAGCCAAGTTTCACCAGGTTTTTTGCCATGTAATAGGGACGGTAACTGCCTATCTCGTTACTTGGCGGGAACGCCCTGGTAAGAAGCAGAAGTGATGGTTTTTTCGCTGACATAATAATTATCGGTTATATCAGGACAGGAATTGTTTGATTGATTCTACAGTTTTTTCTACGGCTGTTCCATCGCCGAACAGGTCAGGATGTTTTTCTGGTGTTTTCTTCTTTAAAGCTTCCAGGATAGTTTCCACATTCGAACCGGTCATAACACCCCATCCGGATTTTACTATATCAATCCAAGCTGTTGTGTCATCAATATATAACGAGGGGACACTGTAATAATATGATTCACGGAATAATCCGCCGGAATCGGTAATGATTTTTCTTGAATAGAAACCCAGTGACAACGACTCAAGATAACTGACAGGTTCCACCAATTTCAGATGTGGCAGTTTTTCAAACAGTCCCCACAAATCAAAATCCTGGAGCCGTTTCCTGGTTCTCGGGTGGATCGGAAACAGGATCTGTTTATCAAACTCTGAAAATGCTTCAAGAATAGAAGACATCCTCTCCCTGGAATCAGTATTTATAGCCCTGTGGATAGTGCAGAAATAATAGTTCTTTTCCGTTAGATCGTAATTGTTTAAAACATTTTTATCAATTAAACCTTGTTCCTTTTTACCCAGGAACAGATCATACATGATATCACCGGTGTATTCGATCTTTCCCGAAATGGACTCGTTTTCCAGGTTTCCCAGGGCCCTTTTTGAAGCACACAGAAGCACTGAAGACAAATGATCCGTTGCAACACGGTTTGATTCTTCAGGAATAGTGCATGGTAAAACTTTTACCAGGTAATTATCAAAATTCCGCTCGCCGGCTTCAAGATGGATCACGGGTACCTGGTTTTTGGCAGCAGTTAGCGCAGCAGCCAACGTGGAGTTTGTATCCCCAAGACAGAAAAGAGCATCAGGTTTTGACTCTTTTATAATTTCGTTAATTCCAATCATCATCTGCGAAAACTGCACAAATGGATCTTTATCACCGGCTGACAGGTTATAGTCAGGGATTGGAATTCCAAGCTCCGAATAAAAAACCTCCGACATATTCTGATCGTAATGCTGACCCGTATCAACGAATATCTCGTTTATATCCTTCCTGACCTCCTTATGGAGAGAGGCGTATTTAACATATTGTGGCCTGGTTCCAATTACTGTCAGAAGTGTCCTATTCAAAATTAGTTTCCTGATGTTCAAAATGACTGGTTTATATCAACAACTACAATTATAGGTAACTATGAGCGTTTCAAATTGCCAAGTCTTTTAATACCGCGATCAACGTTGTCTGAGATAAACTTTGCCACTCTTTCCCCGGATTTACCATCACTGAAAGGAATATAGTTTTTAACAAGGGCTTCACGTCCAGATTTATATTCCCCCGGATTTTTTAAAGTATAGATGATCTTTTCAGCAAGTTTATCCTTGTCATAGATAAAAGGTACCCAGTCATTATCCTTCAGTTTTTTCAGATGCCGGTCAAAACTTTTCTGGATGGTTTTTTTATACTCTTCAGGTTGAACGGTACTGAAAACCGGGACTATCACGGGTGTATCAAAAATCGCCGCTTCAAGCGTTAATGTCGATCCAGGGGTAACTACCAGGTCAGAGTGGGCAAGCATGTTTGCCATCTCGTCAACCTCATCCCGTGTCATCGACCAGCCAAAAGCCTTGATGTATGAAACGAATGAAAGTGTAACCCTTGGATTTGAACTGAAACGCCAGAATGCCACCAGGTTCGACGATGGATGCAGCCTGCAGATAACCTGTGCGTCTTTCAGCTCTTTATTAATCTCAACGATTGAAAGAAGTTCTTCCATCATATATGATTCGTCAAAAGTCGTTCCCATCCCGACAAAACCGCCAATGCTGCCATATAAAATGATCGGTTTCTCAGGATCTAGACCTTTCGATTTCCAGAACTCATCCCTGTCTTTGATTACACCTTTTGTAAAATAGCGATCAAAGGGAAACGGCCCTACATTAGTGATTTCGCTATCCCTGTAGAATTCCAGTTTCCTGGCTTCAGCCCGGTTCACGTCATTCCAGACAGCGATTCTTTCAGCACGAAGCTTCAATCCTTTTTGAATATTGTCCCAGCTTTTGACAACAGCTGCTGTGGCATACCCCAATCGGTCAGCATACGCTATAAGGTCATATTCTATATGAAAATGAGGAAGTGTTGATACCACCAGCGCTGGAGGATACTCCTTGAACAGTCGTTCTATGCCGGGATCATGGGTAAATAAACGGGATTCAATTTTCCAAAGTTCCTGGTCGAGTTTACGTTTGTTACTTATCGGGAGTTTCCTGGAGAAATTACGCAGACGGCAGGCATATGAATGTAACCTTGGAGAACCCCAAAGTTTATGATATTTAAAAATCACCCTTTCATGATCAAACTCATCGCGGAAATCCTGTACTTTATCGCCGGGTGTAAGAAGGATAACACGGCAGTCCGGACGCATCTCCAGCAATTTATTTAACATCCCAAGACGAAGATGATCCCGCACCAGGTGACCATATGTTATTGATAAATATATATTATGAAGATTCTTATTTGTGGTCTGCGGGGTCAATCGTCCCTCCAGTAAACTTTAAATTAAGAATTATCAGGTATTATAATACTTATAACGGATGTAATTAAACATTCTTCAAATCAGGGGGGCAAGTTATTCCAAGTGACAGGTTATTGCAAGGCTCAATTATTTTTCGGATTAAAAGCAGTCATAGATTATCTGCTAAATATGTCCTGAAATGCACTCGTTATGTATCTGGTGGAGAAGTTTTCCGACGGTTTCGTGGCTGAAACGGTCACGAGTTTGGTTGCTGATTCTTTTCATATCGAACTTATGATCACCATTCAAAAGCCTAGTCATACCTTCCGCGATTGCGGTTATATCCCCCACGTCAACAAATATCCCATCATTTTCCTGCACAACAGCAGGAACACCACCAACACTTGTAGTCAGTACCGGGCATCCGCATGCCATCGCCTCCATCAACACACAACCGAAGGTTTCAAAAGAGCTTGGAAAGATAAATCCGGAGGATTGTCTCATTAAATCAGCAAGTTCTTCCTTTGGAATGACACCATGGAACTTAAAAGATCCCTCTGGAAGAATTTCCCTGGCCTGGTTCTCGCGTTTTGTAACCATCTCCGGTGTTCCACCGGCAACGTGTAGAACAGCATCCGGTTTCTTTTTAATCAATTGCGCAAATGCATTGAGGATATCATCAAAACGTTTATGCTCAGAATCCAATCCGGACACATGGAGCAGCCACGGTTTCTTTTCCATTGTTTCATCGGGATAGAAAACATCTGTATTCAGGGCGTTTGGAAGCCAACGGATATTAGCCTTTATATCATAGGCCTTGTAATCCTTTTCCGCGAAAGCATTAGCCGGGAGCACAAACTTTGCTTTTTTAAAGGCTTTCCCGAATATTTTTACCTGGTCTTTTGTCAGTTTGCGCGCTAAAAATCCTGTCCAGTGCTGTGAAATGACAAACGGTTTTCGAAGATGTTTTAATCCATATATCGCCCAGGGCGCGATATTATCCTGTGTGTGAATTACATCAGGAATCCCCCATTTTTCGAATACCTGCTTCAGGATTTTCCTGACGTAAATGGGAAATAGGATGCCATATAAACCCGGTACCGGGAACTTTGATGCGAACGCTTCAAATATTTTTATGCCGTTGTCTTCATAATATTCAATCTCGATCCCAATTCCTTTTTTATCTGAAACGCGGTATAGCAGGACAGTAACATCGTCATACAATGATGCAGCGCGAACGTGTTCCCGGACAAATGTTCCAAGACTGCTCTTAAAATGACGGTCGGGATACCAGGTGGGAAAAAAGAGAATCCTGTTCCGGCGGGAACTATCTTCGCTCGCGGAATCAGATAACATGATTAATCAGTCTCGGATTTTGTGATAAGGAATTCAGCCCAGTGAAGATCTTCAATTGTATCGATATTTACTATTGGCCGCTCAATAATTACCGGTACAGTATTGTCCGTGAAGATCAATTTTTTATCGATGAGTGTTGATCTTTTTAAAGCGTAACAAATTCCATTTCTGTAGTAATATTCACCTGTCAGTTGTTGCCTGCTGGTGATTTCAGCTCCCCCGCTATCAAAATACCGAAGTTTATCATCAACACATTTAAGGATTTTTTTCGGGTGATATTTCGTATCAACTTTACTGACCGTGACCACGGAATCGGTATCATTTAAAACAAGTGACTCAATTGTCTTAATTATATCTTCCGGTTTACGCATTGGAGAGGTAGGCTCAATGATTAGATGTATATCAAATGTTTTACCATAGTATTTTTCCGCTTCGAGATGTGCATGAGTCATAGCTTCAATACTGCTTGTTTTATCACCGCTCAACTCATCCGGACGTAAAAAGGGTGACTCCAGTCCATATTTTTTCGCTTCATCCGCGTATAGTTGCGAATCGGTAGAAATAATTCCTGCATCAATTATATCTACATTTGCAAGTGTTTTCCCAGCCCAGCCAATAAGGCTGGTTCCTCCCAGCTTGCAGATATTTTTATCCGGAATTCCTTTACTTCCACTTCGAGCCGGAACAACCGCCAGTATTGTTTTCCCCTGAAACATTAAGCTATACCAGTTTTACCTGTTTATCGTTTACAGAACTTTCACGCATTGCTTCGAGAATCTGCATCACATGGTATCCATCTTCGATAGTGCAGGATGGATGGGTTCCCTGTTCAAGAATATCCATAAATTCTTTCGCTGCTTCCACAAACATATCGTTGCGTTCATATTCAAACAGTTTTTCATCCCAGTCCTGGGTCATCTCATTTGAATAACGAATCCTGTTCGGATCAAAACTCCACTGTATTGTCCCGTTGTCTCCGGAAACAACGATAAATTTTTCATGAGGGCGGCCAAAGAGATCGAGATGGATGGAAACTCTCATGTTATTATCATAAAACATCAGTGCGTCAACATTGTCGTCGGTCTCTATATCCAGGTCGCTGAGTTTCTCCACTTTCGCATACAGTTCACGTGGTTTACCGAACATCCAGTACATCAGGTCAACGAAATGGCTCTCGTCCAGGAGCGCACCACCACCCAGTTCTTTGCTGGCCATGAAGAAGTCCTGGTAGTTTTCCCACGGGTGCCAGTCCGCAAGATGAGCACTCATCACACAACGGACATGATGAATATTTCCTACCATCTTATCCTCAAGCCATTTTTTCATCTCCCGCAATGGAGGCCACCAGCGGTATGTGTATCCAAGTAAAAGAGGTGCCGTTGAATTATTTACAACATCCACGAGTTTTTTAGCTGAATCGGCATCGGCGCAGACCGGTTTTTCCAGGAAAACTGGAAGGTTTCTTTCAAGTGATTTTATACACTGATCGACATGAAATTTAGGTGGAGAACATACGACAACACCGTCGTATTTCTCCGGCTTTTCAAGCGAACTTTCAAGGTCGAGGTAACAATCAATTACTGAATCGAGCCTTGAAACCTCATCGAGGCGATCCCGGCGAGGATCCATCGCTGAAAACTTACAGCCCATTTTGCCAAAATTATCTATATGGCGTTTTCCCACCGATCCGGCACCAAGTATTAGTAAGTGTCTTTCACTCATTTATTGCCCCATCTCTATCTAAGGTTATTAGCCATTACCGCATATTTGTCTTTGTCAAATTTCAGTTCCAGGAACAGTGGTGATTTTTTATCCCAGCTGTTTAATGTTGAAATTAAACTACCGGTGGAACCAATTTCTTTAGTAGGACAGCCAAATGACTCCATCGCCGTTTTCCATGACGGACTGAATATTTCGACAGGTTTACGTTTTAATTTATTTTCCGGATCGGCACAGGCGATACTACCATATTGACCATCTATCATGTGTAAAACACATACGGGTGCTTTTTCCTGGACAGCCAGCTTCATTTCCTGTGGATACATTCGCATACCACCATCACCAATGCAGCATATTACCGGTTTGTTTGCCGCGATTGCAGCTCCAACCGCGTATGGGAACACTACTCCGAGATATCTTCCGTTGCTGGAGCCGAGGTATGGATGTTTACTGCTGGAATGCCATAAATGTTCGCCTATTGTGCAGAATGAACCAGTATCCAACATCATTGTATAGTCCCAGTCAAGTCCGTTGAGAGCATAAAAACAATCAGCAGGCAGCCAGGCATCATTAACAAGGTCGGATTTGAGATTTTCTTTTAATCTTGCCAGATGATCCAAATCCCTTTCTTTTTGTTCAAGAGAATCGAATAATTTCTCAACTGTTGAATCACCCTGCTCGATCAGAATAATCTCAGATTCAAATCCATCATGGACAGGTCCTGTAGTTTCATCAACAATGACTGATTTACATTTGAACGGTTTCGGATTTAATATTTCCAGGTTCCGAAGTCCAAGGCCGATAACCAGGTCAACATCCGATTCTTCACTTAAAAGGTGAGTTTCAGGAGCAAGTTCTTTCCCTGCACCTGTAAATACTCCCGCCGAAAAATCAAGAGACTCATCCACAGCACCCTTACCGGCAGCAGTGGTAAATACCGGGATTTTTAATTTGTCCAGTCGGGTGGACCATCCTCTTCGTATTGCCAAAGACCCGGCAATCAGGACCGGCTTTTTCGCAGATAATATTATTTCCGATAATTCTTCAAATTTCGAGGAGTTAATAGAGTCTTTTCGTACATGTGATTCAAATGGCGTCGCAGATTCTCCGGCAGTACAAAGATCCAAATGCACAGGCGCCGGTATTTCATCTTGTGCCAGTTCGATGGCTTGTGGTAAAGATGCTCCAACATCATCCAGTGTAATTCTTGCCTTGACTATCGAGGACAACAGGCTCCGATGATCCAGTCGTTTATGCATTTTAAACGATGGTGCGGCGGTCCCATATGCTTCTGAAATACTTAGTGAAGGAATATTTTCAAGGTAGTTTGCCGCGATTCCCGGCAGCATATTAGTTGTGCCAGGTCCCTTGATTGAAATAGAGACAGCTGTCTTGCCTGTCATCCGGGTTGCAGCACCAGCCATTAATGCACCTGCCGCCTCATGCGCTACCGGGTGATATTTTATCCCGTTATTTTCCAGGTGATCAATCAGGTTCCAGGAATTCCCGCTGCCCGTGACCCCAAAAGCGTGTTCCACTCCCTGCTCTTTGAGTAATAATGCCAGTTCTTTCATCATTTCACTCATTGAGCAATTCCTTTTTCATAAAAATTACGGATTCGTCCACACGAGAACGAGAGGACAAATTTGAGAGCATCAGGGCTGAAACCACCAATGTGGGGTGTGATAATTACGTTGGGATGATCAAGTGAATAGAGACGCAGGGGATGATTCTCGATATCAGGTTCTCCATAGAGAACATCCAGTCCGACCGATCCGACTCTTCCGTCTTTTAAGGCATCCAGGAGCGCTGATTCATCAATAATCTCACCACGAGAAGTATTAACGATCACGACACCAGGTTTAACCTCATTTAGTTCCTCTTCTCCGATAAGGCTTTTTGTCTCCTCGGCCAGGGGTACATGTACGCCAATACAATCTGAATTATTTAAAAGCTCCTTTAATGGAACATTTTCAACATTTTCCGGCCACGGATCTGCAAAAGGATCATAACTCAGGCATTTCATCCCGAAAGCATTCCCGTAACGTGACATCCAGGTTCCGATACGTCCGCACCCAATCAGTCCGAGTGTTTTACCGTTCAGCATCAACCCGGGATGGTTATTCCGGTCCCATCCCCCCTCCAGTACCTCATCGACCGCTGTCCTCAGAGTCCGTGCACATGCCAGGAGCAGCAACCATGAATGTTCCGCGGCTGCAGTTATATTCCGCAGGACATCTCGTTGTCCCATGAGTGTAAGCAGGGGGATGTTTTTCTCCTCGAGATACTCCTGGCCAATATGGTCGGCACCGGTTGTCGCGGTTACGAAAAGTTTCAGGTTCGCTGCTTTTTCCAGTCTTTCTACCGGGAACCTGATTTTCATATAGGCGTCAAGGATTGTATCACATTCGGTAATTACCTTATCGACTGATTCGTCATCCAGGGCAAGATCTATAATTGTCCCTTCCGGAAGGCAGGATTTCACGTGATCCAGGGTATCTTCCGGACCGAGGTAGAGCAGTCTCATTATATTTCCTTGTTAGCTTGTCAGATCAGTAGGCAAGTTTTTTCTTGATTCTCAGCTTAACATTTGAGAGTAAATCCGCAATCTGTTTTCCCGCGTCACCCGTTCCATAAATCTTGTCACGAACACGGGCTTTCCCGTTCAAGTGTTTTGTAATGGCATTTGCAATAGACTCACAGTCATAATCTACATCGATTACATTTCGTCCTCTCTCACGTCCACTTTGTCTGCTGCCAATATTTACCGCGGGTACACCCAGGAATGAACATTCACGAATACCAACGCTCGAATTACCTACCAGACATTTGCTACCATGCAACAGCCTGAGAAAATCCCGGGGAAACATATTTTTAAAAAAGTGGATATTCTTCGGATTATAGTTTTCACGAAACGCTCGGATTCCTTTTGATGTTCCGTCAGATCCAGCATCGACATTCGGCCAGAACCATAAAGCCGGGTATTCCACATCTTTGATGGCTGAGAGGGTTTCCTGTACATGATCCCTTGCGGCTTCATATTCAGTGGTAACAGGGTGTTGGAGTATTACTATATATCCATCATCCAAGTCTACACCAGAACCAACACCGCCATACTTTTGGAAAGGATCAAAATCGA
>JANQEY010000247.1 GCA_028278125.1 bacterium
ATTCGACGCCACCGTCTCCTGGAAACATTCCTGGTGAAATACCTTGATTATTCCCCGGAAGAAGTACATGATGAAGTTCAAATTCTTGAGCATACGGTCAGTGATACTCTGCTTAACAAGATTGATGAAAAGCTGGGGCATCCCTCTTTTGATCCGCATGGAGACCCGATACCGGATGAAAGTGAATACCAACTGAATGTCTCCAGGATTTCATCAGTGCGCTACGGATCGAACAATAACACAACTTTTCCGAGAATAGACAGTAGAAAACGTTACGGAACACTGGGCAAAGTGTAGTGATTTTTCACCGGTAGATCATTCTCATTGAAATTGATACAGAGAGAGCTGACTGAAAAAATATACTTTGCAGGGTGATTGTTATTATAGGAGTTAACGCCGGGGATAGGATACCTGTATTCCCGGTTTTCTATTATCCGAGATCAATACTCCACTTCAAAATACATTTCTGATCTAGTATTACAGGACTATCAGGCGAGCAATTAAGAATTATGATAAAATCTCTTTATATTTAAGAATATAATGTCGTTCCCACCTTTGATTGTCGAAATTAAAGGTTTTTGTTTCGTTTTCGACACCTGAATAGCGGTATTTCTCACCATCAATTTCGATCTCATATTGAAACGCAGGATGATTATTTATGATCAGCTGTTTCCGGTGAAGTTCTTCGAGTTCTAACTCGGTGATCGAGAAATTTACTTCTATTGTATTCCTCGATTTTGTTTTCGAAGCCGTCATGACTAGTGTCTCCCGTTTGAGAGATAATTACATTACATCAAGTTTGCTGGAGTCGTGCTAGGAAGTAAGTGCAAATTATTCAACGGTAAATGATGATAAAATGTATCAAGATTCTTCCGGCCCCATTAGAAGCCACAATATAATATTATTGTGAAAAATCGCAAGTAGTCAGTATCGAGAGATTTACTGCTGATTTTATTTGACGGCTGGGTATAAAAACGAAAATCACTGGAAAAAACAATGCGTTCACGTAAGCGAAGATATAAGGACAGCCGTAAGAAAAAGGGCAGGTTGAGAGGTGAAAGACGTGTTGCCAGGGACAATCTTGATCATGTAACAACTTTGATTATCAAGAGCATAGAAAGAAGGAACAATGAATCAATCTCATCTAAACAGCTCATAGAGCTTGTACAGGAAAACTCGATAAAAAACAGGGGCAAGGAATTACGGTTAAAGGAGATAAACCAGGCATTACAGCTATTGTTAAAAGAGGGAATTATCAGGCGCACAAAAGGCCGCAGGTATGTATACAACACAGATAACCGGAAGCTGATAACCGGGACTATTTCGGTTACGCAGAGAGGTTATGGTTTCATCTCGCCGGACAAAGGGAAATCCGATTTTTTTGTCTCTGCTGGAAACTTGAGGAGCGCACGTCACGGGGACTACGTGGAAGCTGTTAAAAGAGGAGGCGGGCAATACGGCCGTGAAAGAGCCAGAGTTGTGAGAGTAATCAGGCGTAATGATGCCCCGGTTACCGGACGATTTATTTCTCGTAACGGTCATGGTGGTGTTGTAGTCCCGACCGATCCACAATTTCCCGGCCCCGTTTATATTGGTGCGAAAGACTGCGGGAAAGCCAGGGAGAATGACCGTGTCGAGGTAGAGATTATCGAATCTTCATGGTATGAAGGAGAGCTTCGAGGGCGGGTGAAGAATGTTTTCGGAAAAGCTGATGATCCTGTAGCGTTTTACAAATCCCTGATCGTTCAGCATAAATTCCGTGAAGAATTTACCAAAGGGGAGTTGGATGAAGCGGATTCGTATTCGGAAAAGATCTCGGCAGCCGAGATGTCCCGTCGGGAAGATCTGCGTGATAAGCTGATTATAACCATAGATCCCGAATCTGCCCATGATTTTGACGACGCCATCAGCCTGGAACCTCTGCCTGACGGTTTATTTAAACTGGGTGTCCATATTGCCGATGTCTGCTGGTACGTTCGTCCGGGAACTACCCTGGATAGAGCCGCGTATGAGCGTGGAACCTCAGTCTATACTTCACATGGTACCTTGCCCATGTTACCGGAAAGATTAAGCAGCGATTTATGCAGCCTGCGAGAGGGAGTAGACAGACGAACGGTCAGTGTTTTTATGGTAATGAAGGCAACTGGTGAGGTTGTTGAACAGAGAATATCAAGGAGTGTCATCCGCAGCAGAAAGAGATTTACATATGAAGAAGTCCAACGGGAGCTTGATCAAACCAGGAATAATTTAAGAGGAAAGAATCACTCGAAACTCTATGATATGGAGTTGTTCCTCCTTCAACTCTCAGAATTAACCGCGAAGATCAGGGAATTGAGATTCAGGATCGGTGGTGTAAACCTGGAGATACCTGAATTTGAAGTTTCAGTAGATGATAATTACAAAGCATCAAAAATTCAGAAAAGAATTGTTCTCGAATCAAATCATATAGTTGAAGAGTGTATGCTGGCAGCAAACAGATGTGTTACGGAACATTTTACCAGGAAAGGAAAATCCGGATCGAGGAAGTTTATCTACCGTGTACATGATGTTCCCGATCCGGAAAAGATCGAGGAATATGGCCTGTTTGTAAAATCGTTGGGGGTAGAGTGGCCCTTCGGAAAACGGATGGACCAACTCCCATCTGGAGCATTGAGTTCATGGCTTGATAGAATCAAAGATCATCCATTGATAGATGTAATTCGCATCCATGCTTTGCGTGCCATGGCAAAAGCAGAATATTCCACAGAAAATGTTGGCCACTATGGCCTGGGTTTTAAATTGTATACACATTTTACCAGCCCAATCAGAAGGTATCCAGATCTAATTGTTCACCGTCTATTGCTTGATGAGCTCGAAGGAAGTACTAAACACACTTCAGGTTCGGGACAAAAACTGCAGATGGTTGCAAAGCACAGTTCGGAACGTGAGAGGGCTGCCCAGGAGATGGAAAGGGAATCTCTGAAAGCTCGGCAGGTGGAGTATTTTTCCAAACATGTCGGGGAAGAATTCGAGGGGATGATAACATCAGCAATTCCCAAGGGTGTTATTGTTGAAATAACAGATACAGGTACTTCCGGATTAATACTCTCGGACGATTTGTCCTATTCCGCATCTTTTCATCGCCGTTCGAACATCTTTATTGATTCTATTACCGGTGAAATCTGGCAACCGGGGGACAGGTTGAGAGTAAAAGTGAAAAAAGCGTCCCCTGAAACGAACCGGATTGACCTGGAAATCGCCTGATTTTTCAAGGGACAAGATGTTTATTATTCAAAGTTAAAATCAGTCAGTTGTGACTCTAAATACTGTTAATGTTCTGAACAGTAAGACTTTCCCTGTTCAATTGAATTATATTCCAATCGAAAGATTTGGAGGAAATATGCGGAAGTTTTTCATCAGGTGGCTGGTGATGACCCTTGCGGTTTTACTTACTTCTTACCTGTTGCCCGGGATTGTGATCACCGGGCCGATTGAAGCCGGTATTGCTGCACTGGTGCTGGGGCTGGTAAATGCTTTTATTCGTCCTCTGCTGATAATATTAACGCTTCCAATAACCATCCTCAGCCTGGGATTGTTTCTGGTAGTGATCAACGCACTCCTGCTGCAATTGGTTGCAAGAATAGTTGATGGTTTTTTTGTTGTAGGATTGGGTTCAGCGATTTTAGGCTCAATTGTGATCTCGATTATCAGCTGGATGATTAACTCCATGATTCGCACCAAAGAAATAGAAAAATAAGATGTCTGAGCTGAAGAAAATGAAACCTGCATACCCTAAAGTACTGACACTGGTCATGACGCTGCTGGTAGTTTTTGTTAGTATTTCCTGTGATCTGTTTGAGGATATCGTCAATCCGCCCGGAGATGTAGATGACGATGGGTTTATTCCGATCTACGAGATATATCCCGGTACTTACTTGACTGAAGGACATACAGCCAACGTTCACAATGAAGCCCGTTACCTCACTACTCCGGCCCTGACATGGCCTCAAGCAGTTGTTGGTGACAGGATTTATGTTATATCGGGTATGGACTACTATGTGTTCCAGGCAGATTTTTACGATGTACGTGATAATGGCCATAGCCTGGCCGTAGTTCCCCATCAATGGGCTGGTGACGCTGTCTATGGGGCAGTTCTTTGGCATGACGGTACTTCAATCGGGGTTACTTCCCCGATTCAGATAATGGAGGTCTCGGATAACATTACCGAGAGTGTGAACAGGGCAGCAGTTGAAAGCTGGGAGCTCCCGGAAGAATACATGGATTCATTGCATGTTATTTTTCTTGGGGGAAATGATGATGAGATGAGATTCTGGGTTGCTGAACCGCCGGATTCTCTTCATGGATATTATGATCCGGACAGGGAAGCGAAGAGGATGGGGCCGGTATCTTACGATGGATCAACCGCGGAACTGCAAAAAACTTTCTCGGTACCTGGTGGCGTCTGGATGTTTTCGGTAGGAGACTTCAATACTGTGAACATGGCAGATCTCAACTTTGATGGAATTGCTGAACTGTTCACGGTGCAGCTCTTTGGTGAAAATGCTCCAACATACGGCTATATAATCGATGAAGACTGGGAGTGGCGATGGGCTATGCGATATTATCCTTGAATGGATAAATAAGCAATTTTACCAGGTGTAAATATTGAACCAGAAGTTTCAAGAAGAAAAAAGAATAGATTTGCATGTCCATACGACTGCATCTGATGGCAGCCTGGCACCTGGAGAACTGGTACAGGAAGCATTTGAACTTGGCCTTGCAGCCGTAGGTATTACAGACCACGATACTGTTGGTGGTATCGATGAAGCGCTGGCAGCAAGCGAGAATTATGACATAGAGGTAGTTCCCGGTGTAGAAGTATCCTCCCAGACCGGAGATTTGACGATTCATCTTCTTGGGTATTACATCAACCATCATGACAATTCTCTAAAGGATATGTTATCCTGGATGATCACCGCACGTAATGAACGTAATCCCCGCCTGATAAAAAAACTGAATGATCTGGGGATCCCCATTTCACTGGAGATGGTTCATGAGTTGGCCGGCAATACGGTAGTGGGACGACCTCATTTTGCTAAGGCACTGGTGAGCCTGGGTGCAACACAATCACAGGATGAAGCATTTAACAAGTTTCTCGGTTCATCCGGTGGATTGGCGTATATACCCAAGGCAAGAATGCCGTCGGAAAAGGCTATCAACTGCATTCGCCAATCGGGTGGAATACCAGTCCTGGCGCATCCCATGACTATCGAGAAGAAGAACGTGGATATTTATCAGACAGTGCGCTCGTTAAAGGAACAGGGACTGGAAGGCATTGAAGCATATTACTCGCAACATTCGAGTAATCAAACAGAACGTTACCTGGAGCTTGCGAAACGATACAATCTGATTGTTACCGGTGGTAGTGACTTCCATGGTTCTGCCAAACCTGATATTAAACTGGGTAGTGGAAAAGGTTCACTTGATGTTCCCCATTCAGTCCTTTCTGCATTAAAAGATGTCCAGCGAAAATTGTCCTGAAAACAATCGATTATTTTAACAATAATCCAGAACTCCATGATGTTTCTCCACCTTTCAGCATTGCCTCGAGCTCTGTTTTTTCTTATCCTAAATAACTTATGCCACGTATGAAAAACAAAACGGAGATTTGAGATGCGCCTGATTACTACTTCTAACCTTGAAGGTGTAGTTAGCACTGCCATGCTGGCGGATAAGGAAGATATCCAGGAAATATTTTTTGCACATCCAAAGGATATAATTGATAACCTGGTCGATGTTAAAGCTGGCGATGGAATTGTCAATTTACCCTTCCACGAAAACGCGGCATTATGGTTTAACCATATCGATAAAGTTGAATCAATCAGGGAATTACCTGAAGGCGTAAAGGGATCGGGAGTAGTTGCGCCGAGTACAGCACGGGTAATTCATGATTTCTATGGCGACTTTGATTCTCTTAAATACTCGGAAGCTTTAGATGCTGCTGACCGTATGGGTTCTGCAGAGTTAACCTATGAAGACGTCCTAAAGCCTGAAGGATGGATGTTACTTGGGTATACCCTCGATCCTCGTTCGGGTCTTGGTGAGGTTGAGCAGTACAGCCTGGAAATTATTGAGGCTCTCAGGTCGGGCAAGACCATTGAAGAAATAATGAAGCTGCAGAGTGTCCAGGGTCGCGCGAAAAGGTACCTGTTTAAAGAAAAAGAATATAAAAAAGCGATGATGTTCCATACGGAAGAGTATGCGAATGTCAGCTTAACCGATGTCCGTGATCTTGATCCCGTACCCTCAGGCAACAGGTTCCTTGTATTTCCGCTGTTCGCTCGTAGTAATGTCAATGTCCATGTTCTGCAGCATCCACGAGTTGCTACCAAGGTGATTATCGCTGTTGGCAAGAGTGTTTTTGACAAAACTCACCCGGTTCATGTGGGTGACCTGCTTTCAGATTATGGCGGTGGTGGAATCATCGGGGCCGGCACATGCCAGGTAAACGCCCATGAAGCTGACGGGATTATTAAAGAAATAGTTATAAAATTGCGTAATTGAGATGTAAAAACAGCCTGTTTATTACTAAAGCAATTGTACCTTGCACGGTGACCAGCACTTGCCAGCAACAGAAAAACGTGTACGGTTTTACGGTGAAGGAATTAACAGTGGATAACCGAATTATGAGAAAAGTTTTGGTGCCTGTTATATTCCTTTTTCTCTTTGTGGGAATATTTAATGGTTGCGAAGATACACTTAGTGGTCTATCCGGTAAGAATGATAATAATAATGAAGAAGAACCGGAAAATAATCCCCCTCTGATTGAAAGCCTGTCCGCGGTACCAACCATAATTTCTCCCAACGCCTGGAGCGGGATTACATGTGTCGCAACAGACGCAGATGAAGATGTTCTCCTGTACGGTTACAGCGCTACAGGTGGATATTTTGATTTCTGGGAGGAACCATCTGATCGAAAATGGATAGCACCGGCCCAGGTAGGATTATACACTATCACGGTTACTGTCAGTGATGGTATTGATTCCACCTGGGAAGAAATAGATATACAGGTGGAGTATTATAACAATCCTCCAAACCTGCCTGCATCACCTTCACCACTGAACAATGAATATAACCAGCCAATAGAACTGGCGTTGACATGGATTTGTGAAGATTCTGAAGACGATGAATTAACTTTCGATGTCTATTTTGGAACAGATGCTGATCCACCTCTGATAGAGGAGAATTGGCATTATGATCATTACAATCTGGAGGATCTTGCCTATTTTGCTCTTTATTACTGGCAGATTGTAGCGACCGATGAGCATGGAAACACCACAGAAGGACCTGTCTGGTCTTTCAGGACCGGTGGACCACCCAACCAACCCGAGAATCCTAATCCGGCAGATAATTCGACGGGGGTGACAATCTCACCTGAATTTTCCTGGTTTTGTGTTGAACCCGACGGCCAGGATCTTGAATTCGACATCTATTTTGGAGTATCAGGGAATTTAGAGCTGGTGGAGGAGGAGTATGTTGAAACCAGTTACAGGCCTGAGACATTAAGATTTTTCACTGAATATTCATGGCAGATAGTCGCCAGGGATATTCATGGGAATGAGACTGAAGGCCCTGTCTGGCAGTTTACAACAACAGATGAAGAGAGCCAGCCACCGGATATTCCGGCCAACCCATATCCCGGAAATGGTGCGGTCAATATTAATCCAGAGGTTACACTTTCATGGACATGTACTCATCCGCTGGGTGATACTCTTCGTTATGATATTTATATGGGTACTTCCGCTGACTATATTCCGCCAGTAAACCTTAACAGGTCTTCTAATACTTACCAGACTATACTAGCCGAGCAAACCACCCATTACTGGCAGATAATCGCCAGGGATACGCAGAATCATGAAACAGCGGGACCGGTATGGTCATTCACTACCTCAGTCGATGACGGTGGTGGTGGAAATGAAGGTATTATCTGGGATGGGCTCTATCCTTCATCCTGGGAAAACAATGTGGAAATTGTTGACGACCATATAGTATTCGGAGGGACGGGGGAAAGTTTTGTTGAAACTGTTTCCCTTGATATGACAAACAGGACCCAGGCTACGTTCCACTATGGTATCGATTTCGAGAACGAATTAAATCCTAGATCCTTTGCTGTCACTATGCTGGCTAAACCGGTTGGTGATATTCATTTTTATGCATACGACAATTACCAGTCTCCAAATGAGGGAGAGAATTTATCATTGCAGGTTTACCATAACAGCTGGCATATAAATAATATTCCGATAGAGGCAATTAAACTACGGATAGCAGTATTTAACCAGAACCAGAGTGTATATTTGATTACACCGAAAATCACTGTGCCTTAGAATTGGTAATTATAGTTGCATATCTATTGATGTGATTAAATTCTTGTTTGTAAATATGTAAGCCGGGAAGTTGTATTTTGGAAGACAGACGTAAGGACGACAGGCGAAAAGGGGAAGACCGGAGGAAACGTATTGATGGCCCCTGGGAGGGTTGGGGTGGATTCGATCGTAGAAAAGGTGATCGCAGGCAGAAGGATAGACGGGAAGACGAGAAGGATAAAAAGGATTGATGATCACTGATCCGGTTTTGAAGCACATCTCTGATTCATTTGTAAGAAAGTTTTCTTCAAATAACATTAAGTGGCATCATGCATCTAGTCAGTATCAATAATCTCCAACCGGGTGACATCCTCGGCAGATCTGTTTATAATGAGCGTTCCAAGCTTCAGCTGGCCACAGGATTTGAATTCACTGAACCAATTATCAAGAAGCTGAAAGATTTTGGCTTCAACTATGTATACATCAAAGACGGGGTTATTGACGACCTTGAGGTTGATGAATCGATCAATGATACCCTCCGGCATGAAATTAGTAAAACCGTCAATGTGTCATTTGATGAGATCAAGAATAATCGGATTTTGCATGACCTCGATCCCGTCAAACTAAAACGTCGCCTGGACGAAGACAGGAAGCTTAAAAGCCTGGTTGACCTGGGTGTATACCGTAAACATGCAAATGACCTGCTTGAAGACGTAATTTACAGTAATATCCAGTTATTTTCTTCCCTTCCCATCCAGACCAGTGACGATGCCCATGAACGTCAGCATGCAGTTGATGTTGCGTTGCTATGTATCATGATGGGGCAGGTGCTGGAACTGCCATATGACGATACTGTCTCCCTCGCTACTTCCGGGTTACTGCACGATATCGGTAAATCCGTTCTTTACAGCGCGAAAAAGACACGGCCACTCCGTGAACAGGTTATGATGCTGCAGGAACATCCAACCTATTCGATGCTTATCCTCAAGGGCAGCGATTCAACCAGTTTTCGTGAACAACTGGCTGTCCAGCATCACCATGAACAGCTTGACGGAAAAGGATACCCGTTAGGTTTGCGCGAAGACAATCTCCATCCATCACGGACAGTCACCCGAAAAGGACGTCAGATCTTCCGTCACGCAACGATCCTGGCAGTGGCCAACCAGTACCATAACCTTATCTGCGGCCTGGTTGACGGTCGTCTACATACACCCGAGCAAGGTGTCGCCAAGATAATCCGTGACGCTACCGTTGTCTGGAACAGTTACGCGGCTCGTGCGCTTGCAAAGGTTGTTCAACTCTACCCTGTTGGTTCAAGGGTGAAGATCATTCGGAGCGAAATTTCTGAATACGATGGTTGCCATGGTGTTGTTGTTGAGAACAATCCTGATGATCCAATGAAACCGAAGGTAGTTGTCACCCACGACTCAAACGGCGAACAGACCGAACCCAATTCACTAGACTGCGCTGAAGATGGACTGGCTAAGCTTGAGCTGGTAACCTAATCAATCGGCAAATTTCGCATGACCAGCGTATTCCGGGATATTTCTGAAAAGATGGAAAAGGTTGTCATTCACGACTCGATTGGGAATCCAGCGTCGTTTGTTTTTATTGATTTTGTATTTTAGTGGTAGCCGTGATCAGCGTTTCCCGGGAAATCAATTACCTAAAGAATAAGATCTTTAACAATCAACGAAGTAATTTGCATTTCCTGTGCATAATTGTTAGTTTATAACTAATATTTATCCCCCGCACATATTTTTTTTAGTCGTATTCCCGTTTACATCTCTGTTCAAAAGTTGTTGAATTGATTTCAAGAATGGTCATGCACAATCAGCGAAAAAAGTGGGGATAAAACAATGATCTGCCGAAGATATATGTCGCTCGTACTTACCGTGTTTTTTCTTTCCCTGTTTTTTCAATCAAACGTCACACAAGCCCAGGATTGGATCCATTCAGGCCCATATGGTGCAGCTGTAACGGCGCTTGAAACCGATCCCTTCGATTCAAACTATATATACCTGGGTACTCAAAAGCATGGAATTTTTATCAGTGACGATTATGGCTCGACTTGGCATGATGCCAATGAGGGTATCCAGTTATATGAACCGTACGATGGTACAAATCACTGGCTAAGTCAAAGATATAATTGGGTGTGGCTGATTAAAGCGCACCCATCAGTTCCGGGATTCCTTTGGGCTAGTTTGATGTTAGATGGTCTATACTATACTGACAATTATGGGGATGAATGGCACATGGTTGAAGGTGAATTTCCTAATGAGATATTGGCTAATACAATTTCGTGCGATCCCTTTGACAGCCAACACATAATTACTGGTGGAAATTTTGGTCTATATGAAAGCAATGATTGCGGCATTTCATTCACAGAAATTGAGAGTATTCAAGGAAGTATTTCTGCAAGCAGTTACTCGCCGGAGATCGAAGATTATTTAATTGTCAGTATCAATGGAGAGGGTCTATTGATCAGTGATGATGGAGGTGAAGCCTGGGATACAATGAGAACCTCTAAATGGGCGGATAAGATATTTTTCAACCAACAAAATCCCGATTCTTTGATAACTCTATCTAAATGCTACCAAGGAGCAGGTATTGATAAGAGTTTAGATTTATCAACAGACGGTGGATTGTCGTGGAATGAAATTGAATTAATGCCTGAAAACTATTCGATTTATAGTTTACATTATGCTGGTTTCGATAGATTATACTTTGCCTGTACCTCAGGTATTTTTACCAGTAATAATTTTGGTGAGACCTGGAGTCTGGTAATCAACAATCCTCCGTCTGGTAATGAATCATCTCGTCGCTATTTAACTCATCTATCTTCAAATATTCAACGTGGGGAATCAATATTTTATGGAAATAGATACGGTATATACAATTATAATTTAGCCAACGACGAAAACAATAGTATGAACAATCCAGGTCTCGACAATACATTAATTATCGAGATTATAGTTGATCCAAATGATAACCGTAATTGTATTGCCGGTGGTGAACAGGGTCTTTGGAAAACCAACGATGGCGGTGATTCCTGGACTACATTAGATACTGACTTTGTCTTTGATGTAAAGATTGATCAAATACATCCTGATACTATTTACTGGGGTGGTGAGAATCTTAGGAGAAGCTTTGATGGGGGAAATACCTGGATTGAAATTGATAATGATGGTGGGGAATTCGTAACTGGTATAGCAATCCATCCTGTTGAAACTAACACTATATATTTCTCGACTATTGACTATGTACCTGAATATTATGTGAATGACTTTCCAAGATATTTCCGTTACAGCGAGGACTATGGAGATTCGTGGAATACAGTTGGATTAGATTTTTACCCACAAAAATTGGAAACTATTGATGCTTATCCTGAACGTGTTTATTTGAACTGCATTGGCGGTCTCTACTATACTTCTGACAACGGGATAACATGGCATAATATTATTTATACCAATAATTTAGACATAGAGATAAGCAATGATAGCCAATATATTTACTGTATAACATATAATGAATATAGCAATGGTTTAATAGTTTCTACTGACGGTGGAATTACTACGATAGCTAGAGAAACTCCCGGTTTCGCAGAAGATATGCTTGATATAGCAATTAATCCTTCAGATAACGATCACGTAATTCTAGCAACGGAACGAGGTCTTTATTCCTCAGCAGACGCCGGTGATTCATGGATCTTTATTCACGGTGATTATGAAAAACCCACTACAAAAGTGGAGTTTTCAGCGGATGGATCGACGGTTTATACAGGCACTTATGGATTCGGTGTTTACAAGTCTGATAACTACCTGGGTGTTGGTGAAGAGGGAAATCAAGATAAGTCTGAGCTGCCCCAGGAATATGACCTGGTAAATGTGTTCCCAAATCCATTTAATATGTCAACCCGGATACGAGTTAAATTTTCAAAAGCCGAAGAGAGTTTTCTCCATATCTATAACATCAATGGGCAATTGGTCAAATCATTTAATATCCAACCAGTTTCTACAGGATATCACGATATAACCTGGAACGGAACAGATAATAATGGCAGCCAGTTAACATCAGGAATTTATTTTGTTCAGTTTACAGATCGTGAAAAGACAGAGATACACAAAATCGTTCTTATAAAATGATCCTGATCAGTTCAATATTGTTGGTCTCATGTGTCGTTGCGAGAAGCGTAGCGACGAAGCAATCTATATCTTAAGATTTTTCATTAGATAGTTATATATTTTCCCAATCAAATAAAACATATTGTCATAATTACATCTTAAACGACACTGGATTCCCGATTAAGTCGGGAATGACGCAAGGCAACAATTCGAGTTTATAGGATATAATTAAGGAGATCCTTCTTCAAAATCTACAGGGCTGATGGCTAATTCTCTTGCAATACATCCATTTTTTAAGCAATTTATTATAATGTTTTTCGATAGTTCCACCTTTACATGAGGTGTAAAATGAAACTGCACGGGATACTACTGACTTTTTTACTGCTTCTTGTTCTTGCACCTGTTCCTGCCGAATCACAAATCCACATTTCCGGTGTAATTGAAGGAACACTGGTTGATACCACCTATATCGTTGATGATGATCTGTTTGTCGGCAACCAGGATACCGTGTTAATTGAGGCGGGTTGTGTTTTCCTTTTTGACGGTCTCTACCAGTTGAGTGTTTCGGGATACCTTGAAGCGATCGGCACTGAGGAAGACAGCATTTATTTTCGTCCGAATGATGATGTCATCGGCTGGGAAAGTATCCGTTTTACCGGCCAGCCGGATGATTCCTGCCGGATGGATTACTGTGTTATCGAAGGCACTCTTTCCGGTGGTATTAACTGCAATGTTGGCGCGGCGCCCGTGATCACCAACAGCAGGTTTACGGATAATTCAGCGACCTATGGTGGTGGAATTTATATTTCCGCCAGTAATCCACGGATCAGTTACTGCACCTTCACGGATAACTCCACTACGAGTTCGGGTGGCGCGATCTATTGTACCAACGCTTCACCGCAGATCACCCATTGTCTGTTTACCAATAATGCAGGTGGAAATTGGGGTGGGGCGATAAATAATTATAACAATTCGACGTCGTTGATCTTGAGTTGTGAGTTTTATCAAAACACGGCTAACTCGACAGGTGGGGCGATAAACTGTTCTAATAGTGATCCGACAATCCGTGATTGTATCATAGATGGGAATACCGCTGAAAACTACGGTGGCGGAATTAATTGTTATAATACATCAGAACCAGTTATTGAAAAGTGCCTGATAGTAAATAACACATGTACTATTGCAGGAGGTGGTGTATATAGCACAATATCGAAACCCAGTATAAGTAAATGTACCATCGCGAATAACAACGGTGGAAGCTGGGGCGGAGGGATCTACTATTACGACAGTCAAGATGCGCTCCTGACACACTCGATCATTTATAATAATTTCGGGACTGGGAATGTTTATGTGTCGCTTTCAAACCCTTTGATAACATTTTGCGATATTTATTCAATTGATGAAGACGCGTTCGGTGGTTCACCTCAAACATACCTCGGCCTGTTCGTCACCACTAACGGGAACGGTGATGAATGCGACATTAACTACAACATCTATCTTAATCCCGGGTTTTCGATAATTCCTGAGGACGCGTTTCACCTGACCGCCGGTTCTCCCTGTATCGACACAGGTGACCCGACTCTTCCAATGGATCCTGATGATACTTATGCAGATATGGGTGTTTTTTACTATGATCATGAAATAAACGGTGGCGAGCCACCTGATCCACCTCCTTTTACAGTTTCCGGAACATGTCTCCTGCGCTTCCAGGATAATCATGAAGATGCCAATGTGGTTTTTATCCCCCGTTCACCATTGGTGACAAGGGATTCCGTTCTGACGGAAACTAACGGTTCATTTGAGATAGAGATTTCGCAGGGCGTTTACGATGTTCTCTTTACCCGTGACGGTTTTGTTGACTCACTTGTCCAGGAAGTAGAGGTCCTTGGAACAACGGTGATGCAGACAGTTTTATTGAATTCAATCGGGATTTCAGGCGCCTTAAGCGGCACACTTGAGGCACGCAGTTACCTTGTAAGTGACCATATAACTGTTCTCGAAGAAGACAGCCTGTTTCTTCTGCCGGGGACACGTTTTCTGTTCAGCAACGATCTCAGTTTTACGATCCATGGTTTTATCTCGGCTATTGGAACAGCAGAGGACAGTATAGCATTTGTTACGGTGCCTGAAGCAATCTCCTGGAATGGGATCGACTTTGAAAGCGCGTCATCTGATTCGTGCAGGTTTGAATATTGCCTGATATCGGGAAGCGTTGATTGCGGGGTGTACTGTACAAATTCCAGCCCTGTATTAATTAACTGTACTATAAGAAACAACCTGACCGGTTATTATGGTGGTGGAGGAATGACGGCCGTAAACCTTTCCCATCCTGTTCTTGAGCGGTGTGTAATTGCAGATAATGCTTCCCCGTTTCCCGGCGGTGGGATCTTTATCGCCGATCAATCTGGCTGTGAGATAATAAATTGTGTGATAGCCAATAACGATGGCAACAGCGGAGATGGTATATACTGTATGGGAAATACAACCGTTGTCAAAAACACAATTTTCAGCGGAAATGTTGGCTCCGCGATGTTTCTTGATGCCGCCGAGGAATCCATATTTGAATACAATATTTTTGATAATATAGGTGCTGACGAAATTGTTGGTATTGCTATACCCGCCGGATTAGGTGATTTGTCAACTACGAATCTGTACGGCGATTCTTGTGATGTTTATTCAAACCTATTTTTACATGCACGTCTGAACAATCCCGGAAATGGTGATTTTACCCTTTCCAGCCATTCACCTGCTATCAATTCCGGCAGTCCCGATTCACCATTAGACGGAGATGGAACTATCGCTGATATGGGAGCTGTTCCATATACAATCCTTGGATCGAACTTAAGGTTAATTGATCTCAGCCACGAATTTGGGCAGGTACCTGTTGAGCAAACAGAAAGCTGGTATATAAAGATCCTCAATACCGGGTTTGAAGACCTGGTAATCAATGACATTGAAAGCAGCAGGCCATTGATTTACCTGGTTGAACTTTTAGATCCATTGACTATAGTCCCCGGTGCAATAGACAGCGTTGAAGTAGTTTTCAGCCCGGCTCTTCCTGAAATCGAGTATAGCGGAACAATAACCCTGATCAGTAATGATCCGGTCTGGTCAGAATCCTACTTCTCCGTCCACGGTTGGGGTGGAGCTGTCAGTGTTGATGGCTATAGTCCCGGTGAAATACCGGAATCTTACGCCCTCGCTTCATTATACCCGAATCCGTTTAATTCGTCGGTTAACATTGTCGTAGCGGCTCCCGAAAAATCATTGTTGAAACTGCGTATTTATAATATCCTTGGAGAAGCAGTGTATTCCCTAAACAGGAATATCGCCGGTCCGGGATATTATGATTTTTCGTATGACGCTACTGGATTGAGCAGCGGAGTGTATATTGTTCGGGTTCAGGCTGAGAATAAGTTCAATGAAGTAAGGAAAATAATATTACTCAGATAAAGAATTGATGAATTCATCGTATAAAATAACAACGCCCGATCGCTTTCGCTTTCGGGCGTTTGTTTTACCAGTAAAGAAGGTCTTATTTGACTAGCATGATTTTCTGCATTTCATTCATTTTACCCGGCACAAGTGCCTGGATAAAGTAGATTCCGCTTGAAAGGTTGCTGGCATCAAACGTAAGTGTATGGCTGCCGGCAGTATAGCGGTTATTTGAAAGTTGGCTTACAACCTGGCCATTCACGTTGTATACCGAAACCTTAAGATCGGAGGCTTCCGGCAGACGGAGGGTGACACTGGTTGTTGGGTTAAACGGATTCGGATAAGCTGTTTCCATTACGTATTCTGATGGCAGTTCGTTAGCTGTAAACTCGGATCCAGCGTCGCCGGAAGCCACATCCCTGTCGACCCAACCTATGAGTTCAAAGCCTTCGACTCCTTCGAGTTCAATAGCAGCCGGACCAGGTCCAAGCTTGGTGAAATCAAAGTGGAATTCACCTACAGAATAGGGATAGTCACCACATCTTCCAACGTACATGTAAGTTCCCATGGGAGCAAATCCCGGAACGTTCTGAATCGGATTGACAGCTATGAAATCGAAATTCAGCAGTGTAAGATTCGGGTACATTACCAGGGGTCCATAGACAGTTCCACTGGGAAGTACCAACTGGATCCAGGCATCAAATGTATATGCGGCACCGGATACATTCTGGACAAAGTCGGAACGCTGGAAGCTGCCACCGGCTGAAGGAATATTAATCGGGTAAACCCATGGGGTTGAAGTTACATACAGAGGTGCATTGTAGTTAAGGATATTGTCAATTACCTGCTCCAGGTGTCCGTGGTCTACAGGATTTGTCCAGTAAAAACTTTGCGCTGAGCTTGTATAATGGAAAAACTGTCCTGATCCAACATCCTTGTTATAAAGACTTGGCCAGCCGTCACCATTTTCCGCCGCTACATGACAAAGTATGTCATCTACTCGAAGCATGTAATAACTCGCACTGTTATTGGAATAGTTATAAGTTGAGGCTAGTGCTGTTGTTAACGGATGGTCAGTGTTTGTGTTATTGTGCTGTGGATTCGCAGAAGTTTGCCAGCCAGTCACACCAGTGTGTTGCACCAGGTCGGAAATTTCAGCATAGAATGTAGGCAGGTTTGTACCACCAATAAGTACAAGTTTACCTCCGTTTTCAGCATAGCTAATTGCAGCCTGGATGTCATTTGCATCAGGTGCACCACCATCCATGGCAAGGATTACCGTATTGTAGTCAGTAAGATTCTGATTATCCCAGTCAACTGTATTAACAATATCGTAGCTTGCGCCGAGATTGTCGAGGGCGAGCTGAACTGAATTGGTAACTGTTGTTGAGTGCAGGAGGAGGATATCCGCTGCGGCGGTGTTGTACATGAGATCATCAACAACCAATACACTACCTGTGTAAGAGAGTACTACATAAGCAATATTTGGTGCGGAGACACTCATCAATTGCAGCGCTGATGAACTTGTTACCCAATCCCATGTCAACCAGTTTCCTCCAACATCATAGGCATCAAGATATATGGTACCGCCACTTGCATGACCTGCATAAAGGTCGACCTGTGAAACGTTAGGGCTGAATGTGATTGTTTCAGGACCCTGGGGGATACCACCATCGGACATTGCGGAATTATTGTTGAAGGCGAGGAAATTGGGTGATGTGTAATTTGTTACACCAAAGTTGCCAGCCTCATCCAACAATGCACCGCCATCATTTCCACCTGGTCCGGAGAAAGTAGCACCCATCCAGGAATATTCGGTTGTTAAACGAACCGTATTCATAAAGAGATGTGGTGCACCAACAACATCATCAAAATCAATCGTCATCCAGGTATCGAGTTCATCATAACCATTACCACGATCATTATTTCTTTCAATCATATCAATCGGCGCCGGGGGGGTATCACTGGGGAAACCATTTACCACATAAGGGGCGTCCGGATTAAATGGAAGAGGATTGGCTGTTCCGGAAATACGAACCGGGGCTTCAACAGTCTCTTTTGTTTCCTGCAGAGCAGCTTCACCATTGGAAGTGGTTTCATCACTTGCAAAGGCAAAAGATGATACTACAAAAATACAAAAGGCAGTTGAAAGAACAACCTTCAAAAGCTTATTACTTGTCCAAGACATCATGAGTTTCTCCTTATTCTTCATTGAGTGTGATTTCCAGGAAATGTTCCTGTATTATTATCCCTTTGGGAGTGAGAATATTTATGAATGGTAAATATTATATTCTAAAACGACATTAAAGTTTTTATTTCATTAATAAACATATTTACAAGCGATAATTGTTTATATAACCACGCAGATACCCGTAATAATTATTAATATCATCTTAAAAGTATTAATAATTCACAATATGCAATAATGAGATATAGAAATTGTATAAAACACCACTAACGATAAACATAATCCCTTTTGCCCAATAGTAAGGAATCCCTAACAATAACGCAAGAGCTCGGGAGTCATTTTGTTATTTTTTAAGATTTTAGCATTGTAGCATCAGGTGTTAACATGCTAATTCGCGTGGGTTAAAACTTAGCTATTTAACCACATGATGGTTCGGGCGGATTAAAAATTGAGGTAGTAAGACAGCAGATCACTTAACGAAATCAGCTAAGATTATTAACTCGGTAAACTCGAGCGGCTATCCGTCTTGAAAAACCAAATCGATCGAACAAGTTTTGTATAAACATGGTTGACAGTGGAAGGACAAAGAAGGTCCAGAACCAGCTTCTCTTCCATAAGGATTTACGTTTCTTTTTCTTCTTTTTCCGAGTGAACATGATGCCTTTTTTAGGATATAACTAACATAAGCTAATGACTTTCTTCATTAATACAGTTAAGAACTATAATAACATAAAATTAGCCTTACTTCTGCTATATAGTGACAATCTCGCAAAATAAAATATTCACAAATGCCGGTTTTTCCTTCCTGTGAAAGTTACTTACAATATTGATTAAATAAAACTCTTGGAAGAATGTGTTATGTCGATAACAATGAGGCAAAAATGTCTAAGCAATTAATAAATATGGGAAATATTGCTGGTTATCGGTAACATTTCTACTGGATAAAAATTTGTAAGTAGAGCCGAATTTAGGGCTAAGTTGTTTTGAATCCGTAGCGTTCATTTATATCTTTGATATCTTTTAGGACTAAGCTGATCTTTCAAGTGTAAATGCTGAAAAACCGGTTGCCAACGGCAGGCGGGACAGGCATGGTCTTATAATTGATTTCTATATCACGAAGTATACAATTTGTGAATAGAATAACTTGGAACATAAATGGACATTATTGATAGACGCGGATTCATTCAAGGGGATATTAGATGACACTGCTGAACATTCTGGTGTATCTCTCCCTGGTGATTTTTGTTATAGCCATAATCGCCCGGGGAATAAAGATAGCAAAACTGCCGATACACTTGCGTTGGGAGTTGTACCCTGTTCCTCATGAAAAGGGCAGGGCAGCTCATGGTGGTTCCATGATGGAGGAAGTGGATCACTGGGATAAGAAAAAAGAAGTTGATCATGTAAATGAGCTTGGTGTGATGATTCCTGAAATCCTGTTTCTTAAGGGAGTTTGGGAGCATAATCGTCCACTCTGGTTCGGATCATGGACTCTCCACTTCGGACTTTACCTCCTGATCGGCAACATGGTTTTGCTTTTAGTTGCGGCTATCCTCGGTATTGCGGGAGTTTCACTTGAGACAGGTGTCCTGGCGTATTTACCCATCCTGATTAAGTATGTCGGTCTGGTGGGATTTGCACTGGGAATTATCGGTTCAATAGTGATGTTTTTCAAACGTGCCACGGATAAAAAGCTGAAGATGTATAATACACCGAGTCATTTTTTTAACATCTTTCATCTTGGCGCAATTTATTTAAGCGGTTTGATCTGGGTCATTACCGATCCCGGATTTGTGATACAATTATCAGAACTGTACAGGGGAGTAATAACCGCATCAGCGACACCTGTTATCCCGACAATCGGCTACGTTCATATTGCGTCAGTGTTGCTGTTTTTTGTCTATTTACCCTTTACACATATGACTCACTTTTTCACCAAATATTTCACCTATCATGATGTTCGTTGGGAAGACGAACCGAATCGTCCAGGCAGCAAGGTTGAAAAAAGGATCAAGGAAGCAGTATCTCAACCTGTTAGCTGGGCAGCACCCCATGTGATGGCAGATGGGAAAAAGACCTGGGCAGACCTGGTGGCCTATACAGGGAATGAAGCAGAGCAGGAAAAGGAGAATAAATAATGCCTTGTCATTGTCATACGGGTCGTTTGGAACCCTCAAGCATTGAAGATATCAGTAAAGCGGGTGAACAATTAGCCCATGTCTGCGAGGAAGATCTGTTACCACTTCCTCCGCCTTACGATCAGGTTGATGATCTTCCACCTTATAAACCGATGAGCGATTCGTCACGCGAAGGTTATGAATCGACACTCGACGATACCATGACCGTTGGTTTGCCGAAAGCTAAAACACCCGAGGAAGAAAAAGAGGCTGTTGATAAATTCCTCAGCGGGCTGCATAAACTTTTCACCAATGAAAACAACTGGACTTTCCTGCAGCCGTTGTTGCTATCAATGGAGCATTGCGCGAAATGCCAGTCATGTGTAGACGACTGTCCTATTTACGAGGGGAGTGGATACAACGAAGTATACCGTCCGACCTTTCGAAGTGAAGTTCTCCGCAGGCTCTATTTTAAATATGTCAAGCCGGGGAATAAGTGGTATAAAAAATTCCAGCAGGGTGATATAGAGCTGAATTATACCCTCCTGACTCGTTTATGTGAGCTGGCTTACCGCTGCACTCTTTGCCGTCGTTGCGCGCAAAGCTGCCCGATTGGTGTAGATAATGCCTTAATAACCCGTGAAATACGCAAGTTGTTCAGCCAGGAACTGGGTTGGACCCATGTTGACCTCCATAAAAAGGGAACTCTCCAGCAGATGGAAGTCGGTTCGAGTACCGGTATGAACAAAGTGGTGGTACAGGATAATATAGACTTCATCGATGAAGATATGACAGAGCGTGTCGGTTTTGAAGTCAAGACCCCTTGGGATGTCAAGGGCGCTGATGTTCTTCTTCTCGAAAATGCCGGTGAATTCCTGGCGTGGCCTGAAAACCACGGTTGTATCGGGCTTCTCCTTGACAGAGCCGGGATATCATGGACCATGTCCAGTGAAACAATTGGATTTGATGGTGTAAATTATGGCCTGTTTTACGATGATGTCCAATTCGCACGTATCGCTACACGCCATCTTGAGATAGCTAAAGAACTCGGTGTTAAAAAGATCGTCATGGGTGAATGTGGTCACGAAAGTAAAGCCCTGGCAGCCATTTCAGACCGTATTGGTGTTGACCTGCCACCCCGAGAGAGTATCTATACCCTGATGTGGGATATAGTTAAAAGCGGCAAGGTCAAGTTTGATCCAACCAAGAACGATTTCCCTGTGACTCTTCACGATCCTTGTAACCTGGTACGTAGTATGGGAATTGTAATGCCACAGCGGCATATCCTTCGTGAACTTTGTCCCCAGTTCCGGGAAATGACACCTCACGGTGTCCGCAACTATTGTTGTGGTGGAGGATCGGGATTTGCTATCCAGGCACCGCATAATTTCTCCGATTGGCGTAATCAGATTTCCAGTCGTAAGAAGTTTAAACAGATTCTTGAGGCATTTGGCGATACAGACCTCAACGATCCGGATACACCGAAATACGTTTGTGCACCATGCTCAAACTGCAAGGGCGCTATCCGTGACGTCTTCGATTATTACGGAGCAAAAACCAAGAGTGGTTTGTATTATGGCGGATTGTCCGAGATAGTAGTGAACGCCATGGTCGACGTACAGGAACCTATCCTCGATTGGGATATGATGTAAGGTTCAATCCAATATTCAGAGAAATAATTAATTTTCATTATACAGCCCGGTCAGTTTAAACTGATCGGGCCTTTTGCACTAATTAGATGTTTTAGAGGGTGTCGTCCCCGACTTGATCGGGGATCCAGCGTCGTTTGGATTTTTAGTCAAATTTCTCTGAAATCAAAATTCTATGATTTTTTAACTGATAGAAATGATTGGAGCTACAAATAGTCTATTTCAAAAACACAATTTTCCTAACAACATCCATTTTACCCTTCACAGCAGCCCTGGCAAAATATATCCCACTTGCATGATCGCTGCCGTCAAATGTGAAGCTATGAAATCCCGTCTGCTGATGACCTGAAAACAGGCTTGCCACCTCCTGCCCGAGCATGTTGTAAATACTCACAGTAAGGTAAGATGAAACAGGCAGCCCAATTTCGATTGTGGTTGTTGGGTTGAATGGGTTGGGGTAAACTGAACAGATTTCGAACGATTCAGGGATAACGGTAGAAAAATTGTTTTCATTGACACCGACTAAACCTTCATTCCTGTACCAGGCGATAATACCACCAGATGAGGCAGATATAACATCATAATCACCGTCACCATCCAGGTCAGCACTGAATATTGAAGTAGGCCGATAGGCATCATTGGAAATCAGGTATTGTTGCCATTCGTAACCTTCTCCATTCAAGTTATCATTCCAGGCAATCTTTTGATCTTCCATCTCATATCCAAAACCAGATGCTGATAGAACATCATTATCCCCATCCCCATCAATATCAGCGCAGAAAACACACTCTGCATCATCTGCTTCACGAGTAACGATCTGTTCAGCACAAATATATCCATTTGCCTGTTCGAACCAGGCGATGGAATATTTAGATGAGGAAATAACATCGATGTCCTCATCATTATCAAGATCAGTACAAAAAACAGATGTTGGATTAAATAAATCAGTAGTCAAATATGATATTGGTCCAAAAATACCATGTCCATCCAAATTCTCGAACCAGGCGATTGAGGAGTGATGGCATGGTGCACAAACCACATCACTATCCCCATCTTGGTCTAAATCTGCACAAAAAACAGATCGAGGCCTTGCAGATGAGGAGAAGTATATTTCTTGTTCAGGACCAAAATCTCCTGAACCGTCAAGATTTTCATACCAGGCAATTTTATCCTCTTCTCCAACTATCCAATTATCTGATGCAGAGAGGACATCATTATCTTCATCTCCATCAATATCAGCGCTGAAAACACAACGTGCACCAAAAGCATTAGAAGTGATAATTTGCTCCTGGGAAAAGTTTCCCATACCGTCAATGTTTTCATACCAGGCTATTTTATTATCTATTTCAGAAGATGAGAGAACATCATTGTCACCGTCATTGTCAATGTCTATGCTGAAAACGGAGGAAGCTCCCTGTGCATCAGAGGTGATCCAGTGCTGGTAAAAAGTCCCCAATCCATCGGTGTTCTCATACCAGGCAATCTTATGATCTCCTGCAGATGCCGAAAGAATATCATTGTCATTATCGCCATCAAGATCGATACTGAATACAGAGCGTGGGTAAGGCGCATTTCCAATTATTATATATTGGGAATTAAAACTTCCTAATCCATCGGCATTCTCATACCAGGCAATCTTACTATCTGAATAGGAAGCTGAGAGAACATCGGGATCTCCATCGCCGCCAATGTCAGCGCAAAATACAGATTTGGCTCCGTTTGCACCAGTAGTAATGTTTATCTGTGGACCAAAGTTTCCTGAACCATCTGTATTTTCATATAAGGATATTTTATCATCACTGTAGGATGCTGATAAAACATCATTATCTCCATCTCCATCAATATCGATACTATATACACATGAGGCACCATCTGCATCGTAACTGATTACATTCTCATAACCATCAAATTCACCCTCTCCATCCAGGTTTTCATACCAGGTGACCTGGTCATCCCCGCTTGAAGCAGCAAGTACATCATTATCTCCATCTCCGTCAAGGTCAACGCTGAATACGGATTTAACGCTTACTGCCCAATTGGTGATTACCTGTTGCGGCCCGAAATTACCCAAACCATCAGTGTTTTCGTACCAGGCAATTGTAGAACCATTAGAAAGTCCAGCGATGAGAATATCATTGTCACCATCGCCATCCATGTCTCTACTGAATACAGAGGTAGCGTAAGGTGTATCTGTTTCAAGGGATTGTGCAGCTCCAAAATTCCCCGTGCCGTCAAGATTTTCATACCAGGCGATAGTTTCATCGCCATCCCCGGCGGAAATCACATCATTATCTCCGTCGCCATCAATATCTATGCTGAAGACCGAGGATGCTCCTGCTACAGGCCACGATATTAGTTGTTGGGGACCGAAATTCCCTGAACCATCAATATTTTCATACCATGCAATCTTATTATCATCTGAAGATGCCGAAAGAACATCGTTGTCGCCATCACCATCAAGATCAGCACTGAAAATACATTCCAGCTCCTCTACACTCGTGGAAATTGTATTAATAGAACCAAAGTTACCAGCACCATCTAGATTTTCAAACCATGCGATTTTTTCGCCATATACAGAACCAGATATAACATCGTTGTCACCATCACCATCAACATCAATACTGAAGACAGAATTTGCACCGCCTGTATGACCTGTGATCAATATTTGATCACTGAAAATTACTTCACTCGCATTTACACACGTTGTGAAGAAGCATAATAATAGAAAAGCTGGATAACTTCGAATTGAAGAATTTTTCATGATTACCCCCCAGTAGGTTTGTATTAAACTATCTAGGGAATATTCAGAAGTACAAGGGGAAAAGGAGGAAATTTGCTATCATCTTAATAGAACAATCTTCCTGATCTCGGTTCGGGTAGCCCTGTCCCGCAAGGACGGGACGATGGGGTTTATTTAACCGGGTTGCGAGTCAACCCGGTCTACACTGGGGATTTATATTTCTAATGTGTAGCTCGGGTTGACTCGCAACCCAAGCGTCCCTGATTATTTCAACAAGACAATCTTCCTGATTTCTTCCTGGGTGGCTCTGTTGGCTCCGACATCAGGATCTATGGATGCCCTGGCAAAATATATCCCACTGGCATGGCTACTGCCGTCGAATGCAAAACCATAAAATCCAGCCTGTTGTTGCCCTGAAAACAATCTTGCCACCTCCTGACCAAGCATGTTGTAAATACTCACAGTAAGGTAAGATGAAACAGGCAG
>JANQEY010000278.1 GCA_028278125.1 bacterium
ACCAGAGCGGTGGCTCAACTCCATATTCAGGACTCGGCTGTGGAGATTGTCAACTGTAGTGTCACCAATGGGTATCAGGATGGAATTTATATTACCGGTAATAGTGCAATAAGCATGACATCCTGTCAAATCTCATCAAACAATCAACACGGAATCAATGTCAACAATAGTCAATTAACCATACACTCGTCTGCCATATGGAACAATACCTCCTATGGAATATTCAATTCCACCCCTTTGACGATAACCGAGGCTAATAACAACTTCTGGGGTGATCCAACCGGACCGAGCGGTGAAGGCCCTGGATTAGGCGATGCAGTGAGTGACGGGGTGGATTTTACACCGTGGTTGGACGAGTTTTTCAACTTCTCCGGGGGCATACAGATAAAATCTGTATATCCCGTTCAGGTCACCATCGATCAAGAGTTTAATATAATTGTAACCGCCACAAATCAGGGCGATGATGCCTATTGGGGTGCTATTTCAGTTTCATTTCCAGATGTGATTCAAAACGGTGTTGAAGCCGAGTTGCTGGACAATGGATCGGACTTCTATCCCGTCTTTTATGGTCCGCATAAAGATCCTCCTAAGAATAAAGTGTACACTTCCAATGGACAGGTAAATGCCCAATACATCTTAGTGGAAATGTCCAAAGAGAACTGGTCTTCCGGACAATCACACACATTGAAATTAAAGGTAATACCCAAGCAAGCAGGTATCATAAGAGTGAATATCCGCTTTGCGTTGTCAGCGGATAATACCTTTTCAATTGTTGAAAGAGAACCAACTGAATCAAACAGCGATACCATCGACCAACAGCAGGGTTATCCCGTATATCAAAAAACCGTTTCTGTTGACGCTTCTTTTCCGGTCACAAAGTCTTTCAGGTTTAAGGACGGAATAGTTTATGATTTACATGCTATGCCCACCCAAGCCTTCTGGAACCATCCCGAAAAGCCGTCCGACCTAAACGATTTCGAATCTTTTTATTTAACATATCAAGGACTTCAAGATCCAATTCCCCGCGAGCAGGCTTTGAAATCGCAAATTCCGGCCGAACTGGCAACTTTCGTTACCCAGTCATCCAGCTGGTACTATAACTTTCGGGAATTTGAAAAGGACGATGATATTATCTACACAGGTTCCTATTACCGGCCGATATTAATGGAAACGGCGTTCCTCTTTCACGGTCGCGAAGCCCGTACCGAATACTATCGACGCTATATTTTAGATGCCATAGCAATGAAGGATTCCCCCCTGGACCATGCCTTCGTTGAAATGGAAAGCGGCGGAGAGAGCTTTGTGGTTCAGCAGTTGAATCGATTTGATGAAGGTCTGCTCGGTGATGCCGTGCGAAGTTTGAAAAAGGCTTATGACTTGGAGAATAGTATTTGGTCAGGAGCCATGGATCTCGGGGGTTTTGACAAATCCGGAGATGATGACATCATTGTTCTCTTAAACCAATTGGCCGATGAGGATAATTCCGGCAAAGACTTATTGCTCGTCCCCGTATTGGATCTATTAAGACGATTTAAAGAGAAACATCCGGATATCGCAGACAGTATTGAAGTAATCAATGAATATGGAGATCTAATAGACCTGATTGGGTCATCGCTTTACAGCATACATGAAAAAGCAATGACCGAATTGTTGTTGCGGTCATTTTTGAACACCCAACATGATGCACAATTGAGACTTAAGCTCTTCAAAGATTCCTATCAATACGCTATAGACCACTATGAACCCAATCTTGATCCGGCGATCCATGATGCCATAACCGATTTGGAGAGCTCAATCGGTGAAGAGTTGAACATTGTAAAAACACATCTTCACGCCTTTTTATCCGAAGTAAGTCTTTTAAATGCCGCTAAATTCATCATGGACCTTAACGATTCAACAGATGGCGGGGTAAACAAAATCGTCGGAAAAGTCTCCGTAAGTGCTGTATCATCGATTAACAAAAACGCCGGAAAAAGCTTCAAAAACGCATATGATAACACTGCCGGAGCATTAACAGCAGCTTCAGCAGTGATCAATTTCCTTCAACTACTTGATGATCGACTCAATTTTCAGCGTGAGCTTTCTGCAATAATAAGCCTTCAGGAAATTATCGAGCGCTACAAATTTGAATTCCTTTCAACTTCTCTTTCTGGAGATAACGATGACATACTAGATGCAGAAGATTATACAGAATTCGATACCGCTCAAGATCTTGAACTCTATCTGGCATTACGATTGTGTGACAGGGTGCTGCAATATAACATCCCACCGGGTGGAATGGACCTGGCCGAGCAAGCAGCAAATCTTGCAGTTGGAATTGTTCAGGCGCCGGCAAGCTCTGGAGCAACGATAATAGAACCGGCTGTCTCAATTGGAGACAGCATCATCACCTATCTCAATACTGTATTATTTAAAGAAGGAATTGAATTATTTCGGTCAGAGAGGGATAAAATAAGAATTGAAATGCAGAATCGGTACTTAATGAAAGACTCTGCCACAGCATCAATTGCTTCCCTCTATCAAGCACCTTTCGTTCCACAACTTCCTCAAATCGATCCGCCACCGGCAGCAACACTCGAAATTCTTCCAATTGCAGATCAAGTAATCGCTGTGGGTGAAGCATTGACGATACCGATTAGAATTGCAGGAATTCAACCGGGTGATTCCGCCACTATCACCTACTCCGGACTCGTTACCGGCTCAGGTGAAACCGTATCATACACGGGAAGTGTCGGTGATATAGGATCACACATTATTAATGTATCTGCGGAAAGCACCAGCAGTGGTTCAGACTCTATGAGTTTTACCGTTGAGGTCATTGGAACTGCTGAGCTGCAGGTCGCCTCAATCGGTTCAGCTAATTTTGGAACCGTTCCGATCGGCTCCAATAAAACATTGGCACCATATGAGATTACCAATATTGGAAACGGCGAATTATTGTTACAGATTTCTGTGCAGGCTCCCTTTAGCTTGCTGACCACAGATTTTATCAATCTGGCTGAAGGGGAATCCCATATTGCAGTCATCCAATTTCAACCGGAATCCGCATCCGCATATGATTCTGCAATAACCTTTTCAAGCAATATCGGAACGGAAATCAGGCAATTGACCGGCAGTGGCGAAAATACCGGCATCCCAAACATTTATTTGGAGGGAAACAGCCAAACAATTGATAATGGCGATATGATACCTAAGCCTGCAAACAGAACGGATTTTGGGTCACAGACAATCGGAGTTGCACCTGTGGTACATAATTTTGAAATTAGCAACAACGGAATCGCTAGCTTAATATTAACCGGCGACCCGGTAATAGATATCCGTGGTATTCACGCCAGCGATTTTTCTGTAATCTCTCTGCCCCAAACCACCATACCTGCAGACGATTCAACCCAGTTCTCGATATCCTTTGCACCTGAGGAGGTTGGTGTCAGAAGCGCAGCCGTATATATCTACTCAAATGATTCGGATCCAAATCCTTATCACTTTGCAATTGGGGGGCAAGGGCAAACAAATGTTTTAGTGCCACTTGTCAACTCCATTTTAGATCAAACGACAGTTGCAGATTTACCATACACAGGTCCGATTCCTTCATTATCACAAGGTACGAAACCGCTGACATGGTCCTTGATCAATTACCCTGAAGGAATGGTGATTGATGAGTCGACCGGGGTTGTGTCTTGGCAGATCCCCGTAATTGAGGGCATCCCTCACACCATAACTATCAGCGCCACGAACCCGGCAGGTTCGGATTATGAAAGTTGGGAGCTCACAGTAAGGTCTTCGCAAGCCCTCTTAGGCGATATCGATGGAAATGGCATCGTTGACCTTAGTGATGCAATGATTGCTCTTCAGATGCTGTCAGGCATACCTTATCAAGGAATCAATCCGGAAGCCGATGTGGACGGAGACGGGATAATTGGCGTCAAAGAAGTAATTTATATCCTGGAAAAGGTAGCAGGTTTCAGATAGGAATCTCAAAATGAGCTGATTTCGTATTAAACAGAATTTTACAAAGAGAATGAAAACCTAAGGAATCGTGTCTTTTACTTGTTTTACCGATATTTGTTGTACTGGCCCATAGCCCGATTCCGGCCTCACCAAGAGTTACGACAAGGCCGAGAATTGGGGAATCATCTTAATTATTCAATGGAACCCTGGAAAGAACTCAGTCTACTGCTGCAAGCTGTAAATGCTACTGGGTAAATTTTCAATAACCCTAAAGGAAATCTGCAACTATGAAAATAAAGGTTTTATCGATAGCGGTTATCATAAGCTTTATTTTTATCAGTACAACAACAGCAACACTGTGGGATCGCGGAGGCGGTCTAGTTTATGATGATGTCTTAAATGTAACATGGCTTCAGAATGCCAATTTAGCTGAATCAGAAACCTTTGGAGTGTCTGGGATATTAGCCGATGGAAGAATGAATTGGTACAAAGCACACGACTGGGTAGATGCTATGAATGCCATAAATTACTTAGGCTACAACAACTGGCGTTTACCAGACGCTCATAATCAGGACGGAACAGGTCCGGATGTTGGCTATAATATAACTGGCTCTGAGATGGGGTACATGTATTATAATAATCTCGGAAACCCAGCCGATCCAGACAACACTCTACCGATAATAACTAATTTCACAGATGGAAGCGGAAGTAGTTGCTCATTTCAAAGCATTAAACCACACGATTATTGGTTTAGCACGAGTTATACAAATCCAACGAGCCACAACGCCGTTCATTTCGTGTGGCATAAGGGCAACCAGACAGCGGCTCACAAATCAGTCCATTATTTCCATGTATGGGCCATTCGTGATGGGGATGTTTCACCTATTGACACCGATAATGATGGCATTCCCGACAGCCAAGACAACTGTTCCCGCACTTCCAATGCCGACCAGACCGATAGCGATAATGACGGGATTGGTGATGAATGTGATTTCGAACTGATTTTCCAAGAAGATTTCAACGACAACGACATCAGCGACTGGAATGAGAAGAGTTTGAGAACACATAATAGATCTATTGGTACTGCTTATGTAGAAAATGGGGTATACATTGGTGGTGCAGGGTCATCAAATACTGTTATCGGACATCACAAGCAAATTGGTCCCGTATCCGGTGCAACATTCAGTATTCACTATAAAGCCAAAAGTGGTCTTGCATATGGTATTGGTGGCGGTGCTGTTTGGCTTGGGCTTTTTGTCAATGATACCCTAAAAAATGATGGTTCCGGTTACACATATGCAGATGGATACTGCATTAATTTATCAGCTTATCATAAGCACATAGTCGTCGAAAAATGGAAAGATGCCGAATGGACTCCTGTTGCTTGGGCATCTCACCCAGGAGATGATGATTTCCATGACATAAAGGTTAATCACCTCAGTGACGGATCTTGGGAGATATACATTGATGATGTCTCCCAAACCTTGACCACAAATATTTCGGATACTGAATTTCATTCCCTTACATATATATCGACCAGCCTCGATCCCAACGGGTCAACAAAAAATAATGCAATTGATGACATCTTAGTCTACTCGACATCTGGGGATAATGATCCAGACGAAGGGTTGATTGCTCATTACCCTTTTGACGGCGATGCCAGCGATGAAAGTAGGAATGAAAATCATGGTAGCGGATATGGTGGAGTTTCGTATACGAACGGTGTCTTTGGACAAGCGGCCAGTTTTGATGGCGTTGACGATTATATAAATATTCCTTACGCAGAGTCTCTTGATGTGGCCGGTTGGACTGAAGGAAGTGTTTCTTTTTGGTTCAACGCAACTGCTTTGCCATCTGACCCGAATATTACTTTGGTTAGAGATATTTATGATGCAGACACATCTGGGGTGTCCTTTCGTATTCTTGAAGCAAGAAAAATGCTCTGTAACTGGCGGAATGGTCAATCTGAGGATTTTCGATATGCTCCAATCAGTAACGAAATCAGTCCTGGAAAGTGGTATTTAGCGACATTGATTTATCTGGGAAACTCATCAAAGCTTTACCTTGATGGTAAGTTGGTTTCAGAAGATGTAGAGGCTGATAACGAATATGGTCTTAACGATGTAAAAAACGATTGGAACGTCGGATGTTTTCCTGATTTTAGTGGATTTTTCCAGGGTGAAATCGATGATCTATGGATATACAACCGAGCCCTGTCTGAATCGGAAATCAAAGAATTATACAACAATAACGCTGTTATCCATATTGACAAAACGGAAATTCCTCGGGGCGGCTCGATTAAAGTTGGTGGATCCTTGAAAGATCTGGGGGGTCAATCCCAAGCCACGTACCAGTGGATCTATGAACTGCCGGACGACAGCGAAGATGTCACTCCGGTCCAGACAATAAATTTAATAAACGGTCAAGCAGATCTGCCCGGCTATACCTTGAGATCCGATATCATAGGCCAGTGGACTGTCAAGCTCAGATTAATTGACCCGATTCAATCCGAAAGCGCTGCTGTCAGTTATGAAGTAATCGTTTCGGGTCCTGATACCATAGCACCCTCTAGAATTGATGATCTTACGGCGACGACAGGTTCCGGTGCAGGCACCATTAAGCTTAACTGGACAGCCCCCGGAGATGACGGTGACCGGGGCACGGCGGATCATTACGAAGTCCGATACAGCTCCCAAGACATCACCGAACAAAACTGGGAACAGGCCACCATATACGATCAAACTTGGTCTCCGGTTTCAGGCGGTTTGGGTGAATTCAAGATTATTAGCGGCTTTGGTTCCGGCCAAACTGTCTACATTGCAATGCGTGGCATCGATGATGCCGGAAATGCCGCCCCCGTTTCAAACGCAGTAAATGTCGTATCCGGCAGCGGCGGCCGCCAGGAACACTCGCTGGGAGGCATCTCCCTGCTGGCCGACAGCATTGTATCGAACGGCGACAACACCTATACCGCCACCGGCAATGTTTCCATAAACGACTTTT
>JANQEY010000135.1 GCA_028278125.1 bacterium
ATTAATATATTGCAGGGGCAAGCCCAGCTTTTGCTCCTTAAGCAGGGAAATAATCGTTTGCAGATCATCCCGTTTCTTACCGTTCACCCTGACCTGGTCCCCCTGGATACTGGATTGCACCTTCAATTTACTTTCCTTGACAATCTTGACGATTTTTTTGGCCAGTTCCTTGTCGATGCCCTGACGTACGGTAACCTGCTGTTTGGCCTCATTACCACTTTCCAGGATTTCAGCATATTCCAGGCAACCGGTATCAATACTCCGTTTTGACATTTTGGTGATCAGGATATCTGTTATCTGTTTGATCTGAAATTCAGCGGGGGCAATCAGGGTAAGGACATTATCTGTTGCTTCGACACGGGAATTTGTACCTTTAAAATCAAACCGGTTGGAAACCTCACGATTGGTCTGATCCACAGCGTTAGTTAATTCATGCATATCGACTTGTGAAACGACATCAAAAGAGGGCATGGAACTTCTCCAAGAATTCAGAATTAAGAAGTCAGAATACAGAATGAAAAATAATAATCAAGAATTCAGTATTCAGGCTAAACGGTTTGACAAGGGAAAACAGGCGGTCACACTTTTTCTGACTTCTGACTGTTAATGCAACGTTCGTGTGTCAGCCTGATAAATGATATTTTCACCTTCTTCTCCCTGGTAGCTGATGGAAATAATTTCATGGCCAAATAGAACGACATAACCGGGGTAGCGATTAACACCGTTATCGCTGACTTCAAATTTGTAATACCGGTATAAGTGGGGAATATTATCTGTCCCTTTTTTGATCGAAACTGACACCATAGCGACGGACTGATCAAGAAACTGTAAATCACATCGTTCACATACCTGGCGACATAGTTCGATCATATGTTCACGCACTTTTAATGATTCATACCAGAAAATGATAATCAGAACCAGGAAAAGCAATAATAATACTGTTGTCATTAGTTTAACGTTATAAATAGAACCACGGAGGACGCGAAGTACACGGAGAATATAAAAATAAAATTTCAAGCCGTCATACCAAGCTTGACCTGGTATCCAGTGAAAAAGTCCGCCATAGGCGGTACATTATTTAACTGGATTCCAGCTTTCGCTGGAATGACGATTCGTAAAACTTGAGTGTTCTCTGTGCCCTCTGTGGTTTTTTAAGACTTTATTCTAACAAGTATGGACGGAAAGCAGTGCTGTATTTTTCATCAAAACCGTCATCCGATCTGATAATAAAAAATGCTGCTATGTTTTCCCGTTCAGCCAGTTTATAACCTCCTTCCATCCCCATCACAAGTATACCCGTCGCTAATGCATCAGCCGTCGCAGCATCATCATGTAATACAGTGACTGATACCAGGTTGTGTGAAACCGGTTTCCCGGTTTTAGGGTTGATAGTATGGGAATATCGCTTACCATCCAGCTCGAAATAATTCCGGTAACCGCCTGATGTTGCCATACCGCTATTGTTCAGTTGGATAATCCTTTGTACGTTTCGCTGATCAGTGACAGGTTTTTCAATGCCGATACGCCAGCTCGTCCCTTTTCCATTCCTGCCTTTTGCCTTGATTTCTCCTCCAATCTCCACCATATAATCATCGATATGATTTCTTTCCAGATGTTGCGCAATCCTGTCTGCGGCATAGCCTTTGGCAATACCGGAGAGATCAATATATACCTCCGCATACTCTTTTCTTGCGGCGCTGGAAGCGGGCTGCAACCGGACATATTGATACCCGGTATGATTTAAAGTTGCCTGTAAAACCTCTGCTGACGGAATTCGTCCGGTAGTCTCGTCCGGACCAAAGCCCCACAAATTAACGACCGGTCCAATGGTGATATCAAATGCCCCGGCCGTAATCACGCTAATACTCCGGGCCTTTTCCAATACCTCATAGAGCTCTCCCGAAAGCACATGCCAGGATGTTGATTGACTCCGGTTAAACTCGGAGAGTTCCGAATCAGGCAAATAAGTGGACATCTTCCGGTTGATACCATCCAGAATTGATTCAATATCCTGTTTCAATCTTTTCCGGTCAGAGTCCGATAATTGTTTATTGATTTTAATACTGTAGCTGGTCCCCATTGTGAGACCGTTGATAACAGACAGCTGACTCTTCTCATTACCTGCTGTACATGAGCAAGGCAGCAACAAAGAAATCAGGGGGAATAATTTCAGGAAGACTCGCATGCTTTCCATATTATAACCACAGAGGAATGCTATAAGGGAGATCAAAAAAGCGACGTGTCATTAAGAACAAGTGATAAGGGCTAAATATGGCGTCCTGCCAATAGATATTCACCCCTAATCAAATTCTTATTACTTATCACTTTATTATCTGTGTGGATAAAAATATATGAAAAACAATTATTGATAAAAAAGCATAAAATTCCTTGTCTATCTGCCTGAAATACATATACTAATTAGATCACGGTAATATTAAGACCACGGAGTACGACTTTGAAAAAAGGGTGGAATTCATTCTTTTATTTCACACTGGCGCAGATCCTGTTTGCCGGTAGCTGCAGCTATTTACCTGTCCAGCAAACCGGTCTCCCTGCCCAGGCAACGGCCGAGGAAGAGCCTGACGTTGCGGTCCGGGCGAGTACCGGCCTGCAACAGGAGGAATCGACCGCAGCCATACAAACCGCTGCCCCCCGTTACGGCCAGCAGCAGATCCTGGAAATGGGTACGGGTGAATTCATTGCCCGGCCCGAACAAGCGTCCCGGGAATTAATCGAAACCGATGAAGGTGATATCACACTGAACTTCCAGGATACTGATCTGCGGGAATTCATAAAGGTTATCCTGGGTGATGTGCTTGGTTCAAACTATGTTATTGATCCCAAGGTCGGTGGTAGAGTCACCATTGAAACATCGGTGCCCGTCAATAAAGAAGAATTATTACCGTTATTTGAAGATATTCTGGGTATGAACGGCGCTGCCATGGTCAAATCCGGCGGTATATTTCAGATCCTCCCTAAAAACCAGGCCGTACGCGGAAAATTAGCCCCCTCTGTCATAGAGCAGCCCGGTGAAGACGGCTATAACGTCCGGATTATCCCGCTCACATATGTTGCTGCACAGGAGATGCAGAAGATTCTCGAACCCTTCCTTTCGGAGGGGGGAAATTTACGGATCGATATCAAACGTAATCTGGTCATCGTCACGGGTACCCGGCAGGAACTGGATTTGATCCAGGAGACCATTAGTATCTTTGACGTCGACTGGATGCGTGGTATGTCGATGGGTTTATATCCATTGACCTATGTTGACCCGAAGACTTTAAAAACCGAGCTGGACTCCATTATCGGTGCTGTTGAGGGTGAGGGTAATCAGGAATTGCTGGGTGGACTGGTTCGTTCCGTTCCCATTGAAAGACTGAACTCAATCCTGTTGATCAGTTCTACACCTACGGCATTGCGGGAAGTGGAGATCTGGATACACAGACTCGACAAGCCCGGTGAGCATGTAGGAAAACGTTTGTATGTTTATAATGTCCAGAATGCCAAGGCCATTGAGCTTGCCGAAATCCTTGGACATATCTTCGGTGGCACTGGTAGCAGCGGCTCACCAAATGCTGCGACTTCACCACGGGCGCCTGAACTGGCGCCGGGATTAACGCCCGTTGAGATCAGTTCCGATGCCCCGGCCACAGCGACAACACCGGAGACAACTGCATCAACCCCGGGAAGCCGGGGTGTCGGTGAAGCCGGTGTTGCCTTACCCACCGGTGATTCCATCGAGATTATTGCCGATGACGTACGCAATGCCCTGGTGGTTCTGGCCAGTCCACAGGAATACAAGATGGTAGAAGCGGCCATCAAGAAACTGGATGTTGTGCCACTACAGGTGTTGATCGAAGCAAGTATATTGGAAGTTACCCTGCGGGATGAACTATCCTATGGTGTCGAGTGGTTTTTTAAGCATGGTATTGATTCAGAAAAAGTTAAAGGTGGACGGGGAGCCCTTGATCTGGGTGAAGGCAATACCCTGGCCGCCCCGGTACCCTCGTTTGCCTATACTATTGTCAGTTCCGCCGAGGAAGTACGGTTCGCTATCAGTGCCCTGGAAAATGAGTCCGTATTGAATGTATTGTCCTCACCTTCCCTCATGGTATTGGATAACCAGACTGCCGTCATCAATGTGGGTGACGAGATCCCGGTACCAACCCGTCAGTCGGTCAGCAACCTGGATCCCAATGCACCGACGGTCAATGAGATCCAGTTCAGACAAACCGGTGTAACATTAACCGTGACACCACGGGTTAACAGCAGTGGCCTGGTGACTATGGAAATCAAACAGGAAGTGAGTAATGCCGTATCTACCACGACCTCGACATTGGATGCCCCTACTATCCAGAATCGGTTAATCGAGAGTGTTGTCGCCATCAATTCCGGTGAGACCATCGTCCTGGGTGGATTAATCCAGGATACCGACACGGATAGTGAGAGCGGTGTTCCCGTACTGCGTAAGATCCCGTTATTGGGTAAACTCTTCAGTCAGACCAATGATGAAAGATTACGTACTGAACTGCTTGTTCTGATTACCCCTCGTGTCGTTGGAAATCGTAACGATGCGCGTAATATTACCGATGAATTCAGGCGAAAACTGCGTGGTATTCCGCCGCTGGAGATGGAACAAAAAATCAATCCGGAACAGGCACCTTCCTGATAAAGATAAAAAATCATTAAACCCTGTTCTTGTAATCCAAACTTGCAATAAAATATAGCCACAGAGCACACAGGGTTCTCAGAGATAAATCATATAATAATCAGGTAAGATAGATAAACTGGTATAGGGAATCCAATTAACAAATCAATTCATATAAATCCTTTCAAGGTGACTCTTTCTTCGAGCTTGTCTGAACAAAAAATCTCTGATTTTGAGATGAGTTAAAACGTTTAATATACTTTTTCTCGCATAGCTCTGTGGCCAACATTCATGGTTTTGAAGGCTGGGTTGTGGTCAGATTAGGCGTCTTCTGAACCGTGGGGGGGACGTTGCTGACTTGAACGCCTGCACTACTTGGATTGTGCTTATTTTGCCGTGCTGAAATTGTCGAGTTTCTTTGGCCAGGTTGCCTGGTTGTGGCAGGAGATTTCTTTACCAGGAGTTCAAGAACCTTAACTTCGGTACCTCTCGTCAATGAAACCTGCCGGGACTGGATGTCCGTCATGGTCCAGCCATCAATTTTATCGCCCAGGGCAACCTTTTGTAATTTTCTGTTTTGTCTTGAACTCAATAACGCAATACGTTTGTCTTCAGTAATAATCACTGCCGACAGAAGGTATTCCTGATTGCTATTATCCCGGGCGCGGACGGGTCTCTGTCTTTGCTGGATTTCCTCCTCAGCAACAGAAGTATCCGGGACAAAAGGCCGTCTATCGGCCATGAATAAAGGCCGTTCAATGATTTCCGTATACTCGGATTGTGCTAACAACTCGCGGAGCTGTTCTGTTTCCTGCGTGTCAGGCTCATCTGTATTCGTCGCAAGTTCTGAACTGTCCAGTGAATAATCACGATTGAGTTCATATAAAAGCAAACCGGTACAGATAACCCCGAGACACAACAAGGTAATTTTGACAGCTTTGGCCAGTGTTTCATTCATGAAGCTGTTTGTGCCTGGAAGATAAAACCGGTGATCTCAAACCGGGTTTCCAGCCAGTCCGCATTTTGCCGGATATTCCTGCGGTTACGCACATTACGGGATACGCGCTGGTTGCGTTGCTGCAAATATACATTATCAATAAACAAAACCGGTTTTTCGGACTCCAGCTGGTAAAGAATATTTTGTAAACTGTCAATGTTTCCCCGCATATGGACCTTGACAGTGACATGTGGAAAGGGGCCCGTCTCTTTTCCCTGTACAACCTGGGTGCTGATCAGGCTGCCTTCATTGGATTCAATGACATTCTTGATATGTTTCTGAAGATCCGCCGCTGCAAGCGCCTGAGGTTTTTCTTCAAGAAAACCGGACAGGTCTGTTTCAGCATTCCTGAGCTGTTCCAGTTCGGTTTCAATCTGCTGTTTCTGATTTTCCAGACGACTGAATTTTGAATACTGGAACTGTAAATCCTCGATTCTTTCACTGAAACTTGCCCGGCTGGCGACCGCTGGCAGCGCAAGACAGAGATATAACAGTATGAGAAGCAATACGGTCAGACCGGCAGCCATCAGGGCGTGTTGTTGATCGGTTAAAGATGGCTTTTTCATGATGCCGTCCTGTCGACCAGTGTTGCCGATACATGGAACTTGTCTTTGTTGGTTATATTGTTTTGTGTAACGGGCGATCGGAATTGTGCATCCTGCAACAATCCGGAATTCTCAATCAGTTGAATAATCGATGTTGCCGTATCCGATTCACCATGCAACTGGACTTCGCCATTACGGATGATTAAGCGATTGAGCCAGGTATCATCGGGCAATATCTTCGTGAGTTCTTCAAGAATCTCGATGGTATATACCCTGCTTTGTTGTTTTTCAGTCAGGAACTGATTGCGCACCAGGATACTTTCTTTTTCATTAATGAGTGGTTGCACTTCTTTTGCCATGGCCCGGCTTCTGTCCAGCTCCTGTTCAAGATTCTCCAGTATCCCCTGTTGCTGAAAAACAGGTACATAGAGCGTGGCAAGAAACAGAACAAAAGTCGCAGCGAGTAGTACCTGTGTCTGCATGTCAATACGATGGTTATCCCGGCGTCTTTCCGAAACCGGTAACAAATCAATGTTATCCACCATGTCTCCATCTCTGGTAATGCAGACTTTTGTGATCTGCAGACGCAGGGAGCGGATTTCCCTGAGCAGGTTATCCACCCGCTCCCTGGGTATGACGAACAACTCCAGTTGAATTTTTTCCTGCTCATGATCATACGTTACCACCCTGCTGTCGTAATATACCTGCTCCGCAGAAAAGGGTGTTTGTCTGTCCATTTCAAAACCCAGAATCTCATGAAGGTTAGCTTCACTGGTGAGAGGCAGGGAAAGCTGTTTACTGAGTATTTCATCGTGCGGGATGAGGGCAATAATTTCCGTATCATCAGATTTTTTATCCATGAGCCACTGTAACAGATCTGCTTTTTCCAGTTCATTATCCGGTTTTAACACACGTTCTTCATCAGTTGTCCGGTTATCACTTTCATAAAAGCTGAAGCAGTAGTCGTCTGCCCGCTTGATAACGGTTATACGATCGGGGATGTGAATGATTTTTCTACGCAAATCTTCCGGCAAAAGCAGTAATAATCCTTTCAGCCACCAGGCCAGAAAGCCATAAATTGCTTGTTTAAAAGAAGTCTGCATTTAATTCAATTCTATTACTGATCCATAGATTATGGAAACCGATAATATCAGAACTTTCCTACAATTCCTCCCAGGACAGGATGATATAAGGACGATTGGCATTTCGAGCGAGCATTAATACCACATCCAGTTTTATCCTGGTTTCTCCGGAGATACCCGTACTGCTGATGGTAAAAACCCTGTCTTTATTGTTTGTCACGAAGCGATTATCCATACCGGGGAGAGAGCCGGGATTAAAGGGAGCGGTAAAATCACCGCGGCTGGAGAGGAACTCATCGACACTTTCTTCGTGTATGCCGGGGATAGCCAGCAGGGTTTGACGCTCTGCGAATAACGGGTTGAGCCCCGGTTGCTGGGTATAAATAGTCAGGGCGGGTGCCATATTTTTATACAGATCTTCCGTCATTCCCATTACCTGTCTTAATTCTTCGACGCTGTTAAACGGGCCGTCCTTTGCGCCGTAATCCAGGCCGGCCTGTTCGTAATCTTTATCTTCCGCGCCGGCCTTTCTGTTGAGATTGTCTCGATCACGCCAGTCGAGAATCGCATGCAGGATCTCAACAGCATTGATATCCGAATCATCTCTCAGTGAAGACTCAATCAGGCCATGCAGAAGTTCAACACGAGCAGCATTCAGGTCGATTTTGCCGGCTTCATCACGGATGCTGACTTCAACGGGCTCGCCGTCGAGATCAAGGGTGCTCAATGACCCGTCTGTCCCCCAGCGGCGTTCAAGCTGAGGCCGCAATAGTTCATTGACTGCCAGCCAGATACCTGCTTCTGCCAGAGCCCGTGCCTGTGACCCGTGCCATTGCTGCGCGGTT
>JANQEY010000301.1 GCA_028278125.1 bacterium
CTCTGAATCTTTATAAGGTTTGCCACATTCCTTGCAACGGCCGTCAGGACCCACTACCCCTATACAGCTTTCGTCGATACATAAGGTCCTGTTTTCCCATTCATCATCGGATGAGATCTCAAATGAGGAATCGGTTTGAAGGTCTTCTTGTTGCGTTGATATGGTTTCAGATGATTCATTAGAAGTCGCTTGATACCCTTCGTAGGGTTTACCGCATTCTTTGCATCTGCCGTCTGATCCCACGACGCCGATACAACTTTCATCAATACATAGGGTCCTGTTTTCCCAATCGATATCCGCCTGGGTTTTACCTTTTCTTTTTGACATATTGCTGGGTTCTTTTTCAGTGGGTTGTAGCTTAATGTTTTATTATTAGAATTTCCACGAATTCTCGGGTATTTAAGAAAACCAATATTTCTATAGTGGTGAAGATTACTTTTGTGCATTTACACTGGTAATCAGTGATTCAATCATCGCTTCCTGTACCTGGCTGGTTGTTTTAAACTGAACACCAATACCATCATCTGCAATCCGAACAACAGAGGCAGGAATCTTAAACGCACTACCATCATTTGAAAGTGACATGGACAAGACCACTTCTTCACCAATGGAGAATGACTCTCTAGTTTTAATAAATACACCGCTAGTGCTGATATCTTCGATATAATCTTTAAACACTTTATCAGAATCAGCATAGTCCACAGTAACGAAACAGTCTACACGAACATGTCGGCGATCACTTTCAGACACTTCACTATCCGTACCTTCCGTCTCCAACTGTTTAGCTAGCCTTTGTAGTCTCTCATCAGACATACCGTGAATCAGATCAACAAGGCGTCCTATGGCCCGATACCTTTCTAATTGTCCTTCTGTATTCATGGCTGAAATCCTTTTGTGGAAAAGTACCCTGGAACGGGTGTTTAAGTAAATACTGACCCTGCTCATGATTGGTTCGAGTCAACCACCACCTGTGAAACGGGTGGTATGGATTTGCCCCAAAATGGGGCAAAAACACCGGAGACGATCCATCTCCGTAGGTTGAGGTTCCGAACCGCGTGCTGAGCACGCGGTTTGTAGAACAACCAATAGAAGCAATTTCAAACATTGGATTTGAGA
>JANQEY010000302.1 GCA_028278125.1 bacterium
TTATTGGGGTTATTCAGGACTATCTCAGCGATGAGCGAGTGCGGCCACTTACTGATCAGGTGCTTGTCTCATCGCCGGAGCGGGTTGATTTTCAAATCATCGCAAATTTAACCCTTTACACCTACGCTGATGCAGACAGCGTTCAAGCCCAGGTAAACGAAAAACTCGAAGCCTACAAAGCTGAGCTGAAAACAAAACTCGGCAGGGATATTGTCCCAACGCAAATTATTGCCCTGTTAAACAGCATTTACGGTGTTTACAGGGTGGAGTTAACAACCCCGTTTTATCAGGAGCTCGACACCAGTCAGTGGGCAAACTGCACAGGGTTTACAGTAACAATCGGAGGCTACAGCGATGGATAATTTATCCCCATTAAACGACATATCCTCATACGCCTTTGATGAAGTGTTCGCAAGGTATAACACCCTTGAAACCGACAGGCTGCTTGTTTACCTTGTGGATAAGGTGGACGCTTCAGCCCTCCCGCATCTTGCAGGGCAGTTTCATATCCTTGGGAATGAAGGCTGGCTGTATGCTCAAACCGAAGATGAAAAACGGACATTAATCAAGAATGCCATTGAACTCCATCGCTACAAAGGTACAAAATATGCCCTGCGCAAGGTTCTGGAAATTTTGAACCTGAACGGAAAGATAAAAGAATGGTTTGAATACTCCGGAGAACCTTATCACTTCATAGTAAGCCTTGACCTGCGTAACAGAGGCTATGAATCCACAACAGAAGAGCAGTTGCTGGATTTAATTGAGGAAACCAAGAATGTGCGCTCTGTTATGGAAACCTTGGAAGTGAACCTTGCCAGTCAGGCTGATTACAGACTGAGAACAGCGATGATTACAAGCGAAGAGATAACCCTCCACAACAAAATAACCTGATAAAGCTATGATTGAGGACATAATATAAAAAATGAGCGAATTTTACTCCTTAATAACGAATATAGGCATACAAAAAGTCAATAAGGCTCTGGCAAATGGCTCAACTATCGACCTTGCGTTCATTGCTGTGGGCGATTCAAACGGAAGTTACTATGACCCGGATATTAATCAGCCCGGACTTGTAAATGAATGCTGGCGGGGTGAGATTTTAGAAATAGGTGTTGATTCCCAACTCTATGCCAAAACCTTAATCCCATACGATGTCGGAGGTTTCTACACCAGGGAAATCGGAGTATTCGACTCTGAAAACAACCTGCTCATAATAGGCAAGCAGCCTGAAACATACAAACCTGTTGAAGGGGAGGGCTCAATAAAAGAACTCTGGGTCAAAGTCATTCTTGAAGCGATTAACCCCGATGTTGTGGAACTAAAAATTGACCCTTCCATACAATATGCCACAACTGAGTTTGTAAACAACCTGCTTCTTGACTATCAAAACCATACCCACCCGGGGACTGCGGAACCTGCGGTATGGACACTTACACCATTAAACTTTTCGAAGCGGAAGAGTTAATGATAAACGGCGGTGTTATTACAGAAGACATAGTCCTTCCTGCAGACCCGTCAAACGGTGATTTAGCACTCTTGATTAACCAGAATCCTTCACAGCCATTCTCAAGAGAGAATGATGCCTGGGTTGAAAAGCAGTTTGTAAAAATAGGGCAGGCACAAAAACTTTCTGATTTGCTTGGAACACCTATTAG
>JANQEY010000307.1 GCA_028278125.1 bacterium
TTCTGCCATGTCTTCGGCCAGGGCAGCCCGTCTGTGCCCCAACGCCATATTTATACCACCACGGTTTGATGCATACCGTCAGGTTTCAGAAAGGATCATGAAAATTTTCAAAAATTTCACCGACAGGGTTGAACCTTTGTCTCTGGATGAAGCTTATCTGGATGTGACTGGTTGTGATCAGTACCAGGGTTCCGCGACCCGTATTGCTAAGGCAGTCAAGTTGGAAATCAGGCAGCAAACCGGACTCAATGCCTCAGCAGGTGTTTCTTACAACAAGTTTCTGGCAAAAATAGCATCGGATATGGATAAACCTGATGGTTTATATGTGATTACACCGGAACAGGGGCAGACATTTGTGGAACAACTGCCGATTGGGAAGTTCTTCGGCATAGGTAAATCAACAGAGGCAAAAATGAAGGGGTTGGGGATTCATAACGGTGCGGATTTAAAACGTCAAACACGGCAGCAACTATTGACCCATTTTGGCAAGCATGGAAACTATTACTATGATATTGCCCGTGGTGTGGATAACAGGGAAGTGAAAAGTGAACGGGTAAGGAAGTCGATCAGCAGTGAACAGACATTTGCCCTGGATATCAACGACTGTAATGAAATGCTTAAGATATTGTTCCGGCAGACAGAGAAAATTGCAAAGAAATTACAGGAAAGAAATTTATATGCGAAGACCGTCACAATAAAAGTGAGATATGATGATTTTGAGTCAGTTACGCGCAGTTTTACCTTTGAACAGCCTCTCAATGACATTGCGTCGATCACTGTTGTAATCCCACAACTACTGGCGAAGACGGAAGCAGGAAAACGCCGGGTTCGATTGCTTGGTGTGTCGTTATCCAATTTGACTGGTAATGTTTCACAATTATTACAGAAAGATATGTTATTCGTCTGATTTGTATATATTATCAAAATAGATAGCAAAGAATTAAAGGGCAGCAGATAGACAGGGACCGGTCATGTCCTGTATGAGGGGGAGACAAACGAAACATGCTTTGCTGATTTGATGCAATAAATCTGTAGAGAGGACAGTTGATGGACAGTCAAAGTGTATCGTCTGAGTCCGATCGAAGCGTTGATTTGCTCATCTTTTCATCGGATCATGAGTTGATAAACACTGTAGCGACAGCTTCAGGAGGGAGACATACCCTAAGACTTGCCGCAACAGCCCAGGCATTACAGGAAAATTTAACAAAGCATAAGGATACGATAGGGGTTGTTATCATAGATTTAATGACAATCTCTCCTGATCATTTATTAGCAGCAAACAAGATACTCGCCACTATTCCTTCACTGATAGGTATTTTAATCAGTAAGAAGGGAGCGTTAAATAAGCTGTCTAAACCCGTCAATATACCAATCCAGCACTGCGGCTTAAAACGTGATTTTTCCAAGGAGGAAGGACATCAGGTCATAGAGGCGGCGGTAAAAAAATATCATGAACAAATGCATAAACCTCGGAAACAGGCGGCGAAGACAGGACAAGCTGCCGGGCCCGCAGTTGCAAAACCTGCACACACTCAGGCAC
>JANQEY010000324.1 GCA_028278125.1 bacterium
CGAATCGCTACGAACGTACGCATCACTGGCTCTCAGCGCAAGAGTGAACAGCCGGTGATAGATTTCTTGTATTCAAGAAGTAGGACAATTCAATATCACTCAATAATTATTCTTCAGGATAAAACGAATGGAATGAAGTATGTTTATTATTAAAAATTGCTTCGCTTTCGCCGTCTAAAGCTATGGCGGACAGGACGCTCGCAATTACACAAAAAATAAACCCGGATTAAATAATCCGGGTTTTTTTGGCTCCAGACCTGATTTCTATCCACCCTCACGCCTGGCTACAGAACCATATAATAATTGTACCATTCTTCCGATTTCTTTTTTAATATCGGGCATCCTCTTTGACCTGAATTCTTCCAGTTCCTCTTTGCTGATTTTGTAGCCTTGTTCTTCTTCGAGGAACATTTCGATCAGGACAATCCTTTCGAGCATCTGCTCTGTTGCTTCGAGGAAAAATTCCGGTGAACTGACTTCATACATTCTTTTTAACAGCGACCTGGTAGGTGTAACACCATAAGCGCCATCTTCATCATTCACCAGTTTTGCCAGAGGATCAGTCACTATTAATCCTACGCGATTCCAAGTTTTTCACGAGCGAAATCGCTCATCATGTTTACACTCCACGGGGGTTCAAAAGTAATCTCGATTAAAACATCATCAGCGCCGTCAACATTCATAACCGCGGCTTCAGCACCTTCAGCCAATGATGTTGCCATCGGGCATCCCGGGGTAGTAAGTGTCATCAACACATGTACTTTATTTTCAGCATTGATATCAACATTATAGATCAAACCCAGATCGACTATGTTTATATGAAGTTCAGGATCCATAACCGTAGCAAGGGCATCCATGACCGTTTCTTCAGTAAATTTCGACATCTTCACAAACCTTTCTTAATTAACCTCTTTCTCATGAACTTCAAGACCCTTCCAGACGCTTTCAGCAATTGTTTTAAAAGCATCGGATACAGGTCCGTCGGTGGCAGCAACCGGATGTCCTTCATCTCCTCCCTGACGAATCTCCGGCACTATCGGGATTTCACCCAAAAACGGTACTTTCATTTTCAGGGCTTCTTTCCGGGCACCACCATTGGCGAAAATATTCGTTTTTTCATTGCAGTGTGAACAGATAAAATAGCTCATGTTTTCAACAAGCCCCAGCACCGGGATCTCAACTTTCTGGAACATGGAAATACCTTTACGTGCATCCATCAGGGCAAGTTCCTGCGGAGTGGTAACAATCACTGATCCGTCGAGTTTAATCTTCTGGGCTACCGTAAGCTGGATGTCGCCTGTTCCCGGGGGCATGTCGATAACGAGGATATCCAGTTCGCCCCATTTAACATCTCTCATCAACTGTTCAACAGCACTTGAAACCATCGGGCCGCGCCAGACCAGGGCTGTACTGCTGTCAACAAGTACTCCCATCGACATCGCTTTGATTCCATAGGCTTCCATCGGCTGAAGTTTCTTTTCACCTTCGACCGTTTTTGGTTCCTCGTCGAGGCCGAGAAGCATCTGCACGGATGGTCCGTAAATATCCGCGTCCAGTAACCCGGTTTTGAGACCTGAACGGGCCAGCGCAATCGCAAGGTTCGCAGCTACCGTGGATTTACCTACTCCACCTTTTCCCGAGGCCACAGCTACCACATGCTTAACATCCTGTAGGAGCGGTTCTTTTTCTTCTTCCTCGTGCCCGGCCTGTTGAGGATCCATGTGCTTTACCTGGATATCAGCATCTTCAACACCTGCTTCACCCAATACCTTTCCGATATCCCGCGCTACTCTTTCCGGGATCGAAGTATCCTTGGTTGAAAATTCTAACCGGATAACAGGTTTTGGTCCATCGAAACTAATATCCCGTACTATCCCGAACGAGACTATATCCCTGCTGAAACCGGGATATTTTACTTGCTTGAGGAGATCCTCAATCTCTTGTGGATTCACCTTCCAGTTCCTTTATGTATAGATAAAAACAACCACAGATTATTATCTCCAAACCTGCTTTTATTAGCTCTAATATAACAGTTTGGAGCATCTAACTAAAATGTAAACGTCAACTCGCAAGGTACAGTTTCATTCGATCTTATGAAACTCCATTTGGAGGTGCTTTGTCGGGGATGGAGTAATGAAATCCGAATTTTGTTTTTTTGTGATCCAGGTTTTTTGACCACTGACATATTTGAATTGGTCGTTATTCCCGTTTTCCATAACGAAGCTAAGCTTACGGGATGCTAAACTCTACAACGAACTAAAGCAGCAACCGGAACGAACCGTAGCGCAGCACAGCCGTTAACAAAATTTATCTCGGGTAGGTTCACCTTACCAATCAAGGATCATCAAATTGTGTCATCCCAGATTTATGAACAGAGGCGTACTTGCCTGTCCGCTCTAGCTTTAGCGTCGGCGGGATCTGGAACCGGGAGGTAGTGAAGATCGTTCTAATTACCCCTTACCAATCAAGGATCATCAGATTGTGTCATCCCAGATTTATACGCCGTGGTGTACTTGCCTGTCCGCTTTAACTTTAGCGTCGTCGGGATCTGGAACCGGGAGGTAGTGAAGATCGTTCTAAATACCCCTTACCAAACAAGGATCATCAGATTGTGTCATCCCAGACTTGATCTGGGATCCAGCGTCTTTAAAAATCAAGACTTAAATCTTTCCAGTGAGGATTATTCTCTTCGATAAGTGATATTTTCCAGGCTCTTTTCCAGGCTTTAATTCGTTTCTCTTCAGCTAACGCTGTTTTAACATCTACGAATGACTCATAGTAGACCAGCTTCATGATATTATATTTGCTTGTAAATCCCTTTACTTTTTTGGTCTTATGCTCTTCAATTCTTCGAATGAGATCATTCGTCACACCAATATATAAAGTTCCATTTCGATCGCTAGCTATTATATAGACATAATACTCTTTAGTCATGTTTCTTTGCTCTTTAAAGAAAAACCCTAAGGCCACTGGATCCCAAATCAAGTTTGGGATGACAGCTAAGGTTGCCGGTGTTTATTTGTCTATTTCAATAGAAAGGATTTCAGTATTGTAGCCCGGAACGCCCACGGTCCGGAGATAACTCTATTTCAACAATAAGACTTTTTGTGCCCGGTTACTAAGGTAGCCCGGGAACAGCGTTTCCCGGTTCAGGGTGGCCCGACATTATTGTCGGGTTTCATTTTAACAGAAATACTTTCCCGACCTGTGCTGAAAAATTATCGCTCCCAAAGCTTATAAAATAAATCCCTGATGGAATCTCATCGTCTGGTTTCCATTCAATCCTGTTGTTTCCGGAAGATAAGTAGTAAAATTCCTCGTGTATGTCTCTTCCCAATAAGTCGTAGATCAGTATTGCTGTTTCAGTCCTGGATGGCGACTCAATTTCAATTGTCACGGATGAGTTAAACGGATTTGGATAGGTGTTAAGAATTACCATGTCATGAGGTATACCTGATATTGATTCTTTTTCCTCAACCGGATTGTTCGGGTAAGAGCCCGATGTTCCGTCAGGATACAATACTGTTCCCCATATGTTCGAATACCTGCTCCAGGCCACGAAGAAAGTGTCTTGCCCTATCTCACAAGCCTGACAATGATGCATAGATTCATCATTAGTGCCATCATTTAATTCTCTTGGATATGGGTTCCAAAGAAATACTCCAGTCGTATCCAAAGCTTGTGCAGCTGTAAAACGACGACCAGGAAAAACTCCGCTTCTAAATATTAATGTGATACGATTATCTCTTACGAATATATTTATCTTCTTTGTATCTGAGGAATCTTCCCGAACATCAAAATGCAGCCCCCCTTCTTCATAGAACTGGTTTCCTTCTTCATCAAATTTATATAATCGTCTTAAAAGCAAATCGTGATAAGGCGCATATAGAAATCCATTCTGAGCTGCTAAATCATCAAAACCTGCGTTATAGGCTTGGTCCTGGGTAGAAATTATATATTGACCGTGATCGTTTAGAGTTTCTTCCCCGTCTTCATCAACATGTTGAAGGTAAAACTCTTTAGAACCGTTAAAAGGAGTATGCTCGACAACCATCATTACCTGACCCGGCGCCCAGGGAACCATCGTTATCCACTCTTCCGTCCATATCCAGTTTGGCGGTTCCCATACCCGGTTAAGTTCAGGCCACAACAATTCACCTTCGCTGTTAATTCGCTGTAAAAAAACTCCCTGGCCATGTTCAGCATCATCATTCCCGACACATTTAAAGATTGCTCCTCCTGCATTATCAGATGTTGCTTGTACGTATAACAAATATCCTTGATCGTAAACCCAGTAATCAAAAACTTCAATCCCGGTCCAGACAAGTTCGCCTGATGAATCTACACGGGCAGCGTGTATACTACCCCCAGATGGAGGATAATTCACAATGACGTATCCCTGTATAACTCCACCTTCGCCATCTGGAATAGTACAGTCCTTTTCAAACACTCCAGGAAAAGTCTCCGAATGGTCAGAGTTAGTCATAAATACACCACGAGACCCCCACAACCTTTCACCATCCGGGGAAAGCCTCTGAGCCATAATATTATATGGTTCATCGGGAGCAACACCGCTATATGTAACGATAACTCCACCACCTATAGCCGGTACCATTCCTATAAACGATGAATAGTATTGTGAATCAGGATCGGCAGGTGAAATACCCGCACCTTCCCAAAGAAAGTTCCCTTCATTGTCAATCCGTTGTACCATGCAAAAAGAAGGATTGCCGTTATGGTACCAACCAACGTAAGCACCACCGGCACTATCTGAAACCGTTGACCAACGATAGACAGTCATTGATTCGGGTGGATTTATTTGTAGTCCTTCCGGAGGCCATTCGGCGAAAAGAGATGATGAAAGTACCAATATTATTACGAATAGTAGAAATATAAGAGGAACAATATTTAGCAAAAGAAATAACTTGGATTTAGTGTTGTGAATACGCATGACCATGTAAAAATCCAACGTAGAAAGTATAAATTCCGGTGATCCGTTAGTACTAAACTAACTGAGAACGTTAGACAATTCAATGTTTAACGGTTTTAAGCAATATTTTGTATCCGTTAATAATTCCTGACACTTATTTTGAGTAGAATTTGGAGGATAATACCATTGAATCAGGTTACACTTTTTACCATATTTGAACACTCCTCCCCGCGAGTGAATTAACTAAACCGGGTTTTACCATGCAAACGAGAACGGGTGACAGGCTGCTCCTGGTAGTTTTAGCTGTAGTATTAATCAGCGCGTCAATAGCTGTTACGATACAATTTCTGCGTCCTTCGGGTATGCGTGAAAACCTCGATGCGGTTATGCAGGATTGCCTTGGAATAATTTCAGCCTCCCAGAAATGGCATCGTTCGTCCAGTGTCTTAGGTGGCGCGGATCGTCGCGGATGGGAAGAGCTCTCATTTGACAAGCTTGGTTATGACGTGGAAGCGAATGCCGATTTGCGTACAATGGTAAATGCCAATGCGAGGTATATCATTCGAGTAGCTCCTGATGGATCATCTTTTGACCTGATTGCAGAAAGCCGTAAAGGAAGGGTAGTAATTTACCGAGATATCACCGACGCTGTTCCTCCCGATCCTGAAATCAGGTAGGCTTATACTCTCAAAATATTCCTTTTTTAGTTTTAATCTTGAACAACAGGCGATGTTCTCCGGAACAGGCGCCAATCACCTCACTTGCCAGCGATTGAAGTGCTCCTTATCTTCAAAATTCACGGTTAAATTCTCATAGAACAACGATTCAACCACAGTAGATCTCGGGAGAAAAAATGCAGAAGATTGTCGAATGTGTACCCAATATATCAGAGGGACGTGATAAAGGTGTAATTGAGGCCTGTGCAAACGCCGCGGCAGCAGTTGATGGATGTACGTTGCTCGATGTCGATCCGGGCGCGGATACCAACCGAACGGTAATAACCCTGGCGGGTGATCCTGAAGCCGTACTTGAAGGAGCATTCCAGTTGATCGCCATGTCCCACAGTTTGATAGATATGAGCACTCATAGCGGGGAACATCCCCGTGCAGGCGCAACTGACGTATGTCCATTTGTCCCGGTTGCCAACATGACAATGGATGAATGCGTTGAACTGGCCAAAAGGCTTGGGAAGCGTGTTGGTGAAGAGCTCGACGTTCCGGTTTATCTCTATGAATTCGCAGCTTCTAAGGAAGAATGGCAAAATCTCGCCGAGGTGCGTAAAGGTGAATACGAGGCGTTACCCCAGAAGATGAAAGATCCGGCATGGAAGCCGGATTTTGGTCCCCATGAGTTCCGCCCGAAGTTCGGGGCAGTTCATATCAGTGCCCGTAAATTCCTTATCGCTTATAATATCAACCTGAATACTCGTTTTGCCCGCCTTGCAAAAGACATCGCCCTGAAAATCCGTGAAAAGGGACACCTGAAACGGGACGAACGACGTGAATTTGTACTGAATGAAAATGGTAAGCGTATCAAGGTGCCTGGCTTGTTCCAGAACTGTAAAGCCGCAGGATGGTATCTCGATGAATGGAAACAGGCACAGGTAACGATGAACCTGACCGATCCGGATGTCACGGCACCTCACCAGGTATTTGATAAGGTCTGCGATATGGCGGTCGATATGGGTGTCCGGATCACTGGAAGCGAAATAGTCGGACTGATTCCCCTCAAACCCATGCTCGATGCGGGACGTTTCTACCTGACGAAGCAGAAAAGAAGTACAGCTGTTCATGAACGTGAACTTGTAAGGGTCGCGATCGAGTCGATGGGATTAAATGACATGAGCGAGTTTGATCCCGATAAGAAGATTGTCGAATACACTATTGCCGGTGGACAATCAGAAAAACTGGTCGATATGACAGTCACCGGATTCTGTGAAGAATTGGCAAGTGAATCCCCTGCTCCGGGTGGTGGTAGTGTAGCGGCGTTGGCCGGTTCACTTGCGGCGTCCCTGGCTGCGATGGTCACTAATCTGACCCACGGCAAATTTGAGTACGAAGAAACATGGGAAGAGATGGAAGAGGTTGGCGTCAAGGGACAGGATCTCAAGGACAAGCTTCTGAAAGCTATCGATGATGATACTGACGCTTTTAACGGTGTAATGGCGGCGATGCGTCTACCGAAAAAGACCGAGGAACAACAGGAAGCCAGGACAAGAGCGATTGATAAGGCGAACATGGACGCGACAATGATCCCATATAAGGTCTGCGAATGGTCGCTGGCTACTTACGACCTGATCGATGCCGTTGTGGAAAGAGGTAATCCGAACAGCGTTTCGGACGGTGGCGTTGCTGCATTGTGCGCTCATACCGCTGTTTACGGAGCAGCCTTAAATGTTCGCATCAATCTCCCGGGAATTATTGATGAAAATTTCAAGAAGGAGATGCAGGAGGGAGTTAAAAAACTGACTGCCGAGGCGGACAAACGGGTCAAATCAGTCCTCGATAAAGTCAACAATGCTCTGGAATATTGATATCTGAACCTTAGCGGTAACAAAATGTCGAACCGTATTACCCTGTCATTTATTGAAGATATTCCTGTCGTGGGGCTATCAGGCCGGCTGCAGGGTGATTATATAGATGAAGTAGAAAAACAATTGGCTGGTAACCTCAACAGCTCTTTGAATGTAATATTTGACCTGAAGGAATTGGAATTTATTACTTCTCTCGGACTCAGGCTGTTTCTTAAACGAAGAAATGAAGTGTTAAGGAAAAAGGGAGAAGTGTTAATAGCAAATCCCACGGGTAGCGTTCAAAAAATCCTGGATATAACAGGTTTGGTAAATTTATTCCTGGTATTTGATTCCATTGATGCTGCTTTGAATCATTTACATGGGAATTCGGAAAAGACGTGATTTTAACTCTTAAATAAGTGAGGAAAACAGTGACAGATCCCAGGTACACAAAACTTGCAGACCTCCTGGTGAATTATTCCTGCGAGGTTCAGCCGGGTGAAAATGTTCTTATCGAAACATATGATATTCCCATTGAATTTATTGACGCGTTAATTAAATCCGTTTATAGAGCGAAGGGAAATCCACTTGTAGAAACCAAGCATGCACGCCTGGTTCGTTCCCTGATCAAAGGTGCCAGTAAAGAGAGCCTGGCAGCGATAAAGGAAGCTGAATTATACCGCATGAAAAACATGGATGCGTTTATCGGTGCCCGCGGTGTTTATAACGCTAAGGAGATGAGCGATCTCACATCTGAGCAGAACCAGATGATGAGCACCGAATGGTTCCAGCCGGTACACATGGAAGAACGTGTTCCAAATACCAAATGGGTTGTGTTGCGTTGGCCGTCACCGCAAATGGCGCAAATGGCAAGCATGGCAACAGAAGCGTTCGAAGATTATTACTTTAATGTCACCGCTGGAGTGGACTATCAGAAGATGTCCGATATGATGGATCCTGCCGCTGATTTCCTTAAAAACGCCGACCAGGTACATATCACCGGACCGGGAACAGATCTGAAGTTCTCGATTAAGGGAATTGGGGCGGTTAAATGTGACGGTAAACGGAACATTCCCGATGGTGAAGTTTATTCATGCCCGATCAAGGATTCTGTTAACGGAACAATCAAGTATACAACACCTTCTACATACCATGGATTTACATTTAAGGACGTCCAGCTTCGTTTTAAAAACGGTAAGATTGTAGAAGCAACATCTAACGACACAAAACGAATCAATGATATATTTGATACCGACGATGGCGCGAGGTTTGTCGGTGAATTTGCCCTAGGATGCAACCCGATGATCAATTTTGCAATGGACGACACCCTATTCGATGAAAAAATCGGCGGTTCATTCCATTTTACACCGGGAAATGCATACGACGATACGGATAACGGTAACCGCAGTGCTGTTCACTGGGACCTGGTCTGTATCCAGACACCCGAATACGGCGGTGGTGAAATTAAGATGGACGGTGAATTGATCAGGAAAGACGGAAAGTTTGTCCACCCGTCTTTCGAAGGATTAAATCCTGAGAACCTGGTTATTTGAAGATAATTGTGTAAAAATAATCCCGGGAAACGCTGTTCCCGGGCTACCACAAAAGGTTATAAAAGTAGGCCGGATTCCCCGAATCCGGCTTTTTAGTATAAAACATAATTCCGTTGTGATTAAATTTTTATAGGAATCCTGGCTTACGCGTCAAGCCGGGTCATCAAATATTAAAACCCATCCCGAAAAATCGGGATGGGTTAATTTATCGAAAGTACTTATTAAAATTTCTTTAGAAATAGATCGGCTGGGTAAATCCGTCTTCAGACATGTAGAATACACCGCGATAGTAAGTGTCGTAGCCGGTCAGGTCTACCCTGACACGTTCTTCACCTTTTACCTTTATAACAGCTTCACCAGACGAATTCGCACGCATTGTACATTCGATCTCAACTGGTAGTATTACTGGAGTTTCATTGAGTGCGATAATGGTTGTTGTCCCGGTAATGGTATATGTTCCGGCGGGATTATCGACATCCGTTGAAAGACCAGTAATATCCGCACGCCATTCACTCAGCATTCCGGCGCCTGTAGTGTTAATTCCCGATCCCGAAAACACAACTTCAAGATTCAGGTACAAAGCTCTTGCATCAAGTTGGGTAGTGTTTAATCCACCATCAGCATAAACCAGGCTCATGGAGTCAGCGTAGGTCATGGATAGTTCTCGTTCAAGGGTACCAAGGTACACACTGTCTTCCTTGAAGGAATAATATTCCGATTTTACAGGTTGAATATCGTCAGGTGGCGCAATATTGTGATCAAAGCGTAAATACTCGTCAATACCCGACGAGCCCGACCTTATGAACCATCCTTCAAAATCATTACCAGCATCTACCTCAGACCATCCCTGCGGCAGAACCTCCTGGAAAGGAATAGCACCAGGGGTACCGCCCATCTGGGCAACGGCGATTCCCTTCTCTTTGCGGAAACGCTGCATCATTGACCAGTATTCAACAGCATAATTCCAGTCCGTAGCGAAGTCTTCCAGTGTGAATAATTCGGTAATGTCAAACTCATCCGGCTCGTTACACCCCACAAAAGTCAGCAATACGGCAAATAGACTAATTATTATACCGATTGTGACGACACGTGCAAGGTTCATTATCACCCTCTCTTGCGGTTTTACAATATCATATTAATATAGATTTGCATCCGTGCCAGCGCAAGTTCTCATCTCGCTATCTCTATTACACAGGTTCTCATTTGACACCGGCTATTAATCTCTCTAAATCAGCTATTTTATGAGCATTATCTTGTTAACGGCAGTTTTTTCACCGGAAACAAGACGGACAAAATATAATCCACTGGCGACACTTTTTCCATAATTGTCCTTGCCATTCCAGACAGCCAGGTGATGTCCAGCCGATTGAGAACCTCGAACCAGTGTATTAACCTCCTGGCCGACAACGTTGTAGATCTTTAAAACAGTCTCGGCTCTTTGGGGCAATTCAAATGGTATCACGGTTGCCGGGTTGAATGGATTCGGATAGTTATTTCCCAGGTTAAATTTATAAGGTTGACTGATATTGGTATCTTCAACGTCATCTGGGGCTATAATTTCCGCTCCAACCCCCGACCTGACCATCAGGTTACCAAAATTAAACGGTTGCCAGCCATTTGCCGCGGTATGGAACATTGAACGGTTATATGGCATACCCTGTGTATCGACACCTATCGCCGGTGCACCGGGTGATTCAAAAGTATAATCAATTGTCACCCAGAAATCTGTCGTTTGGATATTTGGACGTTCCAATCCGGGAAAATGGAATGTAAAAAACTCAAGTATTACTGGTGGATTGATATAGTATGGTCCAGCCACCATATCTAAAGGATATCCAAAGTCATTGGGAGATACACCAATTCCAATCTCATCTGTGCCGTTGGTTATCAACTGAACTGAATAAACTTCGGTGGGCAGGTCGTTCATCTCCTCCTGTGGCATATCCATCAGAACCGCGAACCTGTTATCCTCCCACTGGAAACTGACAACGTAGAATGCTTCATAGGTACTGTCATCATATACCATCTGTGTAATTACCGGATCTTCTCCAGAATACGCACCAACCGGATAAGAAAATTCACCTTCAAAGTCCGGCCCGTTTTCATCAATAAACCCGGCAAGTGAATATTCATACCATCCACCATAGAGAGGATTCAGGTCAATGTAATCGGTCTGTTCAGCGTCAACCGTCCAGATAAACTCACCGTTTCTGTAGATATTCATCCCTTCAAAATCATTCAATGGCAGGAAATCGATACCTTCGGCAGGATTTTCCCATGAGACTATCAGCGAGCTGCTCTCTTCGATACGCTGAACATCAATGTTGGTCGGTGCTACCGGTGGAACAAACAGTGTTGCCTGGATGGACGCGTCCGCGAACTGCTCAGGATTGGAAACAATCGAAGCGCAATTCTGAGGCCACCAGCCGTGGAAAATAGCATTACCCACATCATCGCGTTCGATAATAAACGATCCTACACCAGGGGTTTTATCCGGACCATACAATGCGATATCGTAAACATTATGGAATCCCATAGGAATGGCTGTTTCCATAGTCAGGTAACCCGCTTCGTCAGAGAATTCCAGCTGAGCGTCTGGGAAAGTATAGTAAGGTGATGAGTTGTATGGAGCTCCTGAGAGCGAGCGGTACCTTAAAGAGTTTCCGGCTGCGTAATAATAAGCCCAGTAATTTCCTTCCGATCCACTCCGGTCGTAAGTCCAGGAATCGGAATCATCATCGTCAACGTATAGCCCTACTCCCTCCCCATCATCAAGTTCGGGGTTCAGGAAATCTTCTGCAGCAACCAGCAAAAGATCGTTCTCATCATCGTATTTAAAGTACATGTATGCTGATCCGGGAGGATCTGGAGCATCGTATCCGAACACATCAGAAATATCGACACGAACGGCATCATCCCATTCGCCATCATCGAGGACACCATCAATTGTCACTTCTGTAGTCATTTCAGGGAATACAGGATCATAAACAAGGTAGGTGTCATCGAGGTTACCAATCGCCTCATTAGAATATACACTCTCACCTTCATCATATACTGCTGTGATCACGTAGTAATAAACCCGGGTTGGGAAGATGTTATCGTCATCTACATAACTTGTTTCATCGGCTTCAACCAGGCCTATTTCTGTATATGGACCACCGGAAACAGTACTTCTCCAGATCCTGATTGATTGTAATTCGTCAAGTTCACCAAGCTCCGGGATAGTTTCTTCCTGATGATTATAAATTGAGACAGTACCGTTATCGTAAGTTTCCGGATAATCGTCCAGTTCCATATCGCCAACAGTGATCATACGATCCATATCCCTCTGCATGGTTGCAAGCATTGTCATCGGATCCCAGTTGAGCTGGATTTCGTGTAGCATACCCTGGCTGGCTGTTAATCCCTCCGGTGGATTTTCCACCGGGGTAAGAGTAAAATCAATGTCAATTATCTCTTCACCATCGACTATATCCAACTCGATTGAATCGGATGACCATCCCAGTTTATGAACTGATATTGTTTGGGTTCCTGCATGCACATTCTGGAGAGAATAGTTGCCCTCAGCGTCGGTAACGGTTGATCGGTTTCCATCTTCTGCTTCAATAATTACACCGTAATTATCAAGCTCCCCCTGCAATGTTATTGTTCCTGATACTGTCCCACCCTCGAGGTCTGCGGAGAAAACATATGCATACCCGCCGTTACCGAAGAACCTGTTGTGGACAGCTTTACCACCAGCAACAAGGCGTGTTCCATCAGGTGTTAGAGCGAGATCATTTGCTGATCCGGGATGGCTGTAGCTAAAGAATGGTTCCGAAGTATATTTTTCGTAAACCAGGATATCTTCATTCAGGTTATCCATATCTCCCCAGGAACTGGCTGTTATTGTTAAACCATCATCAGAAATACAGATATCAGATACCATATCTCCCATTTCATCAGGAACCCAGAGTGGTGTTCCATCACCATATGTATCAAACACAGCCAGGTAGCCGTTGTAGCCACCAGCCAGTAAAAACTGTAGTGATCCCGCGGCAATTGTTGATCCGTCTGCTGAAACCGCTGTGGCTGATGCCCAGTTTGACGATTCACCGGAAAAGGCATAATCCCAGAGAAGAACGTATTCTTCCTGACCGTTGTCCCAGTGAAATACTCTCAGCCTCCCCCCACTGAGGGAGCCGGTTGTAACAACACTGCCATCTGCAGATAATTTGATTGGGGATTCAGTGTTGTTTGTTGCAAAATCCCAGATCAGCGATCCGTCTTCAGTGTCATACAGATAAGCGTGGAACTTACCATTGGCAGCGACAGTTGAACCATCCGCGCAGATTGTTACGCCATACCATCCCCAGGATTCATCATTATCCACTTCTGCTGTCCAGATCGGCTCATTTGAGTCAGGTCCAAACGCCAGGATAGAATTGGTCTCGCCTTCCGCACCATAAACAGTTATTACGATTAATTCGCCATCACGAGATAAATCTAACCGTCCTGTTCTCCTGCCGTCTCCCGCGTCATATGTCCATTCGGGATCGGGAACTTCAGGCGTAAAGAGATGGAAATACTGCCCGTTGGTACAACCGATGTACTGGCCATCCTCCGAAATATCTATGATATAACCCTCTGAGGTGAGATCACTGATAAACTGGTAGAGGGTATCGCCTGTTTCCCCATCATAGACGATCATCCTGTTGTTATTCAGGCTGACGCCAACCACTACAATTGAGCCATCCTCAGAGATTGCAACACTATTCATTAAGCCGGTTTCGTCTGAATCTTCCCACAAATATTCACCCGTCTCATCCAGCTCATCTTCATAGCCAAACCATTCAAGTGGTATCCGGTTATGCGTCCAGGGAACCTCTGAATCAACAGTTGTATACCAGGAACCCTTCTGTACTCCAGAATATTGTTCGGTAATCTCAGTTCCGGTAAAAGCTGGAGATTCACCGGCATTTGAACCGGTTACCAGGCAGCATACCAATAGAAAAAGTGATACTTTCGAGATATTGTTCTTAACCACTGTCAATCGTCCCATCTCCCGCCCCATCTATGAGTTTTCTTCATGTTTCATCATTTAAACTAATCATCCTGTTCTGAAAGGATCAAGCAAAATGATCGATAATATTGACAAGCATTTGATTACATATTCAAATAGCCAGCTCAAGCTCCATTAATTCTTCACCGGTAAAATCCACTAAACGCGGTTCTATCTTTTTGTTCTTGTTGTTACTTGTCAGGAGTATCACCGGGTAGGCCTGCCGTTCAGGATTACTCTTCACAATTATCCCTTCAAAACCGACATAGCGGCTGAAAGTTGTTTTCCTGATTCTTACAGTCGCCCCGACAGGGAAACACTGGACTACTTTGCTTAATGCCTGGATCACAGACTTATTCAACGCGTCGGCGTAATTGTTAACCATTTGAGTCAACGCTCCGGCTGGTGAATAATCTACTCCGTCAACTACACCGGAAATAAGATTATCGTACACGTTTGCGACCGCGAGTATCTCAGCGTGTCTGAAAATTACCGAGGAATCATGTTTACGGTTTTTCATAGGACGCAAATGCTGTCCTCTCAGTCCCTGTGGATAGCCTTTGCCATCCTGCCGTTCATGATGCTGGAGAACAGTTGATTGTTCTGAATAGGCGTCCGAATCAGATGCTTTTACCAGCAGCATTGAATATGTCGGATGTTCGCTAACCAGGATTTTTTCTTTTTTACTTAGCTCATTCTGCGTTCTATCAGCAATATCAACAAAGAGCATTTTACCTATATCATGAACAAGCGCTGCAGTTCCCAGCTCCTTCAGTTCACGATAATCATATTTGAAATACTGGCCAATTAACAGGCATATTATCGCTGTGTCCAGGGCATGTTCGTATTGGTGACCGCTTTTTGACTTGATCGGCAGAGATACAAACATCTGCATATTATGGTCAACTATTTCTTCTATCAGCAGGATCACATTCTTCCGGATACTATTCATGTCCAGTAGGGCAGATTTTTCAGAGAGATCAGTAATTTTTGCTTCAATTTTGCCGGGAGTGAATTCCTGGAATGCGGGATGATTTTTTATTTTCTGAAATGATGTGTTAATCTGGCCGGAAACTGCCTGGCGAATGTAGTCCTCTATTACCTCTTCCGGAACAATTTCCTTTGTGATTTCGTCCATGATGTAGACATAACGAACTCCGCGCCGCTTTATTAAGCGAATCATATCTTCGTTCAATGTATGACCTGCAGCCAGCATCAGCTCAGAGCGTTCATTAAACATTGATTTACCCAGGACGTCGCCCGGTTTCGTTCTGTTAACGTTTATAATTCGCATCTAACCACTTTCATCATTAACGAGGGAATGCTTAATATAGCATCATAGTTTCAAACGGGCTAATGATCATCCTCTTATGAGTAAAATATCATTAAAAATTATCCTGGTACTAGCTGTAACCCTGTCCCTGGCTAATATCAACTGCCAGAGAACCGGGATATTAGAAGAGTTATACAGGCTGGATAGATGGGGAGTATCTTTTTTACTCCCTGAAAATTGTAAGATTACCGACAGTCAGCAGGGAATAACTTCACACCAGGAAATCCTGTCGATTGAGATAAAATCAAACCATAAAAAAACTTTAAAGTTTAATAATGATAATACCGGCCTTGCCGAGCTTGAACTCAGACGTTTATGGGATTTAGATTCGCTGAAAATGCATCCTTTATCTGCGCGTACAATCAAAGGGATTCAACTTTCCGGTGAACCTCTGATCGCTTTCCTGCCGCAATCTAATAAAACTACTAACCGGGAATTACCAGCCAAAACCGAATCATTTATATGTTCAGTCGAGGAAAAGATTGATACATCAGATGGTTACCGTGAAGAACGAATTTATAATTTTGCCCTGGAAAAACCGGGGATTGAGTGTATCCTGAGATTATACCTGCATGACTTCGATCCCGACTCAGAAAATGTTTTACTGAACGATGCTATATACAGCTTCAGTACCATCCTGTCATCATTCCAAGTTGAACCATACGGATGGTGGCTTGCAGGTCTCAGGGAAAAAGGCCTTGCCCTGCCGGACAGTGCCATCAGGGAAATTGAAGAGGTAAATCCCCGGTTCTTTGGTCCGGAGAAATGGGAGATTGCTAAAAGATATGACGAGGTTCGTTTTGAAATCGGTCGAGTCCAGGATTTTCTCTGCTTCCACCGTAAAAATTACCCGGTAAACAGTCACACGGTAAAATTCTTTGAAACAGCGTTTCGGTATGTCCTCTTCCCTGCCTGGTCCGGGGGACGGTGGGATCTCGAGGGTTCCTCTGCATTTCCTCAACGTGGAGAAATAGCCTGCGGCTGGTACCTGCAGAGAATTATGCAAGGTGCCGGATTTAACATTGATCCTTCACCCGGTGTACATATGGCGCAGTTAGCGTCCGACGAGATGATCTGGTCTTATTCCGGGTACTGGTCGAAGAATCTCCAGAACTGGGACGGTCTGCAAAATCTGGTAGATAAAAAAGGGCCTGGATTATACCTGGTAGGGATGAGTGAAAGTTCCGGTCATGTATTATTCCTCATCGTAGAGGAAAATGGGACAAAACGATTCTGCCATGCTGGGCCATCTCCACGTGGTTTCAGGGTGACCTATGACGAGGCTGAACCATATGTCCGTGACTTTATGCAGCCATACATCCTTCACTCAGTAAAAATGGATGAACATTTTGCGCTAAAATGGCTCAATGGAACGGCTATTTATCCCATCAAAACAAAGATTTACGCATTTGAAAAACCACCAACAAGAACCAGGTTGGGAATTGTCCAATCGGGTTTGAAGGAATTGAATTATTACCAGGGATCTGTCGATAATACCCTCGGCAGAGCTACACGAGAGGCAATCGGAAAATTCCAATCCGATAATGGATTGTTTGTTTCCTACCTGCCTGACAATCCGACGATCGATTTAATCCGCAGGTTGACCAGGTGATAGATGTAGCCCGGACCGCCCCCGGTCCGGGGAGAAGGGTGGCCCGACATTCCGCCATAAGGCGGATTTGTCGGGTTTCATGGTTTTGATATCTAGGTCGGCTTCGCCAAAGCCGATATATTTCCCCAAGATGATTATTACTCCTGCCAGTTTCAAGGAAAACCGACCTACCAAACTAAATCCGGCTATGACACCCGACAATGATGTCGGGCCACCCGGTCATGCCTATATTTGCTCCCGGACCGAGGGCAGTCCGGGCTACATTGGGTTGACTAAGCAAAATAAAAAATCCTGGCGAAACCAGGATTTATATATCTATCTTTCCAACAATTGAAATCTAGTTTTCGCTGCTTTTTTTCTCTTCTTCCAGTGTTTTGATTTCATCCCTGATTTTTGCAGCGATTTCATACTCTTCACGGTCTACTGCATCCTTCAGACGATTATTCAGGTCTTCAAGTTTATCTTCAGTCTGAATATCCTCGGCCTGGGTTATTTCACCACGCATCCCAGCTTCGGTGAATACTTCCGGCGCGACAAAAATTGGCGCCTGTGTTTTTAAGGCCAGGGCGATCGCATCACTCGGACGAGCATCAACTTCCTTCACTCCACCATTTGTTTCAAGATATACTACCGCGTAAAAAGTATTTTCTTCAAGTTTTGTAACTTCAACTTTTTGAATTTTTGCGTCGCTTGAATCGAGTAGGTTCTGGAAAAGGTCATATGTCAGGGGACGTACATATTTTAGACCCTGGAGCAGAATAGATATAGTATGTGCTTCGGCTTCTCCGATAAAAATCGGCAGCCATTGATCTCCCTCTTTCTCCTTGAGGATTACAACGTATCCCCTAAACGGGGGGCTGATAGAGATACCGGTGACTTCAACCGGGATCATAGAATACTCCTGTACGTAATAATATTACCGTTATAATTGAGCAGCTTGATGTTGGGTAACATCACATGAATAATATACCCGTCACAGGTAAATGTGTCAAGGAATCAATGATGATCTGATGATCTCCCAAGCAGAAAATTAAACATAAAAATAGAGATAGAGAGCAATTATCTACTCTCTATCTCTTTCTATAACTGATATTTATCTATTTGTTATTCTAAAATCGTCTGAAAAGACTGACTACTTTTCCAAGTACCCGAAAATCCGGTGCACCCTTTTCCACTATGATCGGTCCGAAAAATTCGTTTGCCGGTTTCAGGACAATTTTATCACGTTCAGGATGGAAATATTTTACAGTCGCCTCATCACCAATCAACGCAACAACAATTTCCCCGGCATCAGCGTCGTCCTGCATTCGGCAGAAAACAACATCACCGTCATGAATCCCGGCGTCGATCATCGATTTACCTTTGACACGAAGCGCAAAAGTTTCACCCTTGGGCGCGTAATCGGCGTCCATCGCGATATGATCTTCCACATTCTCCTGGGCGAGCAGTGGAACACCCGCTGCAACCCGTCCGACGATGGGAATTTCTATCACCTGGCTTGCTTCGTGGAGAGTATCGCTCAGGGAAATGGAACGAGCTCCCTGTACACTGATATCTTCACCAATATCTGCACCGAGTGCTTTCAAAACCACCGATTTTCCCATTTCAGTCAGTTCGATAGCACGGCTCTGGTATCGTTTGCGAGAGATATACCCTTTTTTCTCAAGCGCTTCGAGAACACTGCGGACACCGTTAGTTGAGCTGATACCCTCTTTTTCACCAATTTCACGAAGTGTTGGAGGATAATTTTGTTCCTTTAATCCTTCACCAATCCGGACTAGCACAGAGCGCTGACGATCAGTAAGTTTTATCGCCATGGTTACCTCCCGGTAAAACCTGTTGAAGCTGTACTTTCAGAATATCCGCTTCGGTTACATTCGCTAATAATTGGTTTCAAATCATTTAAACCGAGATTGCTTCGCTTCCACCTTCGCCAAAGCTACGGTGGACAGGACGCTCGCAACGACACAATTAAATATTCTAGATAAACAGCTTAAGAATTACTGAACATAAGATAAGTGAACAGAGGTGCAGTGTCAAGAGGTTTGCGACCGAGATTACATGATATTATTACTATCTTTTTCTACGGTTAAAGTAACAGGACCATCATTTACCAGGTGTACTTTCATCATAGCGCCGAATACACCTTCTTTAACAATTAAATTTTCGTCACGCAGGAATTGTGCAAACCGTGAACATAATGGCTCTGCAATTTCAGGTGGAGCAGCATGACTGAAAGATGGCCTGCGGCCTTTCCGTGCATCGCCATAGAGAGTAAACTGGCTGATGACGAGGATTTCACCGCCAACATCCTTGATACCGAGGTTAAATCTGCTGTTTTCATCCTCGAACAACCGTAATCCCGCTATTTTAGCGGCCAGCCATTGAGCCTCAGCTTCAGTATCTCCTTCTCTTACTCCAACCAGGAGAAGGTATCCTTTTCCAATGGAAGAAATTATTTCATTGTCAACTTCAACAGAAGCTTCTGAAACTCGCTGCAGAAGGATACGCATATACTTTCCTGTACTCAGCTATTTCATATAAAAAGTAAACGGACGCTCCTGGGATCGTCCGTTTAAATATAGAGACAGTGTTCAAACTATTTTTCTGCTTCTTTTTTAGTCTCGGTGTCGGTAACATCCGTCGTTTCCATAACGTTCATAGTTTTCAGCTCATCAATATCACTGATGTCACGACCGAGGTTATCCATTTCCCATTCTGCCGATAATATCATACCACTGTCAGCATCCTCGCTATGTGTATCGAGGAACACCTGGTAGGCCGCCCTGGCTTTTTCAGTATCACCCAGATCGTTAGCGTAAATAAATCCGATCATAAACTGGGCTTCATCGGTTCGCTCTCCATCAGGATACTTACTGACAATATCTTTATAAGTGTTTATCGCTTTTTGATATTCCTGGGCTTCCTGGTGAAGTCTGGCCTGTTCGAACATCTCTTCATAGGTTGCAGCTTTCTGCTGGCACCCCAGCATAAGGACTACACCCATCAGCAGTACTAAACCTGTTACACAATAACGTTTCATCTTCATGATCCTTCTGTTTTCTGAAGTACCAAAAGTATATCGAAAAAAGCCAAATATGCAATATCTCTAAAGAAGACTCATCCAATGAATGAGTTCCTGATGATCAAAGGGAATCAAACGCCAGGGCCGCGGCTCCAAGGAGACCCGATTGCTCTCCTTTCCCAGCCTGTTCAATAGTTACTTCTTCCCAATTGTGCGAATAACATCTTGCCTTTGCAGTTTTTCGTGCCGGTTCCAGGAGAAATACTCCTGCTCCCGCGACGCCGCCACCAATCAGGATTTTCTCCGGATTAAATATATTTATCAAAGCTGCAAGGCCGATACCAAGGTAATTCCCTACATCAGCCCAGGTTTTAATTGCCTTTTGGTCTCCTTTTTCCGCAGCAATCGTCAATGCCAACGGATCAGCAGGTGGATTTTCCGGTTTATATATCTCTTCAGCGGCTCTCATTACACCCTTTATATTACAAAACGTTTCCAGGCACCCTAGAGCACCACATCCGCAGGCAGGTCCAGTTACATCCACAGGAATATGGCCCAGTTCG
>JANQEY010000015.1 GCA_028278125.1 bacterium
GGGTTCTCAATGATCAGACGGAAATGGCCACACACACCATGAGTGTAAGGGCCAGACCGGTTCACGGTTTGCCTAACTGTCTACCGTATTATGATGGAAGTATTACTAACAATACGGTAGGACTAGGCGCAATGTATGATCCGGTGACAATAGATGACCCAGAAGGTTTTCCGGGAGAGTTTATGTGGGATATCACACCTGATCTAAATGTTAGCCATGACGTGGGCGATGTCGGCCACGGTAACATAGTCGTACCCTATGGCCATACATTCGATCTAATTATCACGGGCCTTCAAGGAGTTGAACACGACAGCAAAGACTGGACACCAGGGTACCCTACCATTCGAATAGTTGCCCCCGGTGGCGTGATTTTTTATGAGCAGAATCCAGAAGAACAGGAAAACGAGGACGATGTCAAACTGCAACATACTATGAAGAATCCTGCAGATTCGACCGAATATTTCTATGACTTTAACTTTACCCCTGGCAGCGAACCTAAGGTTCATCTATGGGTCCGCATCACTACAGATGTAAGCAATATCGCTACATCGGATGCCGCCAAAGTGGATGAATCCATAGAAATCCACTATCGTTACTGGGAGGAAAAATGGTATTCAGGTGAGTTAAGCAAAAAGAGGCACGAACAACTCAATATTAATCTTAACTCCTATCGATTTTTCCGGAACCAAGTCAGTGGTACCTACGATGGTGTCAGCGGAGCAGATGTAGAACCTAAAGACGGTTATGGCGACTATATCGGTGTTGACGAAACCACGTATCTACGGGTCACCTATCCGGTAGATAAATACCAAAATGTAATAAACAATTGTTTTCTTGCTAAGCCAACTCCTGGGGCGGAACAGGAGCCAGGATTTGATGCTGCTGATCCCTATGTTACAATTAAACTGGATTATCCGAATAACACCCAGGGTCGTGTGGAAGTGAAATATTTGAGCTTTGAACCTGGATATCAGCAAGTAGATTCGAACGACGACGGGGTTTTCGATGAGTTAATTGTGCCTGATGAAATACTTGATTATCTATCTAATAAAGAAAATACGTCAGGTACTCCCCTGCGTTGGTATGAATTGCAGGACGCCACAAAGGAACAAGTTAATTGCGATGATTTCTTTATGCCCCTTCTCACCGATGATCCCGTTTCCGGCCCTGGCCCTGAGTCGGTTGCCGGTTATCTCAAAATAACAGGTAAAGAAATAAGCAGTCGGTTTGACGATGTAACGATATCGGTTGACTTTCAAAACTATACTCACACCTTTAAATTTACCGTTGGCGATATCGTTTTGACACACAAAGGACAGACAGTCACCGAACCGGACAAGCCCCTGGTGGTTAGCGTCACCGAGGACGATGACCCTGATGGCGTCTTTCATGATACAGAGGGGAACGAAAAGGCCTACGATCCAGGAGACGAACTGGATACCTTTAAGCCTTTTGAACTTAGATTGCCGATGGTGAAACCGCGGAATGACGCGGCGGATATTTGTTATTCGGCCGTTCGCTTCCAGTACCCTGAAAACGCACCGGATAATAGCGATGGCGGGCTTATCGTATGGGGTTTGTCTGGCGGGGAAGACCGGTCCAAAGAACGGAGCGACATTGATAACACCGGCTATATCCTTCACGAGGCAATGATGGGTCTTCCCCTCGAGGATCCAAGGCGGCGCGACATCATGGTCGACGACAGGAGACTTTTTCTGGATTGGTTGGGTCTGGATGAATGGAGAGATGGGATGGAATATGAATCCACCCCAAGCAAGAGGGGGCCGAAACAGGAATTCTATGTAGAAGGAATAAAACCGGGTGACTACAATGTCACCGTAGGGCTTGCACTTGTTTATGATCCTGTGGATATTTCTGTTAATATTAAAGGAAATCTTAGTGATTTTCCCGTCCCATTTCAAAACAGCTACGATTTTACCGACTCCGACATCATGAGGGTTATCGTCAAACCGGATCTGGACATCGATGTTGACGATGATGGAACGATAGATCATTACGATGAGGAACATGAAGAAGAAAGCCCTAACGAAGAGGATTACCCAGGCTTGATATTATTTGTGAATGACGACGATTCGAATGGTGACAATGATGAAAATGATTCTCTTGATACTGAACCAGATGGCGATTTAGAAGACATGGTAGAACTGGTACTTAATCTTAATCCTTCAGGTTTTTCGGAAGGTTACTTCGAGTTAGCTATACGTGATGGTAGTAAGGGTAAGGTGCGCATTTTTGACTTCCCAAAATCGATTATAGGTCCTACAACCACTGAAAGTTCCGGTAAAGAAGTCACATCTTGTAAGCTTGAAGATGTACCCACAGAAAAGATTTCATTATACGCTGAGGGTGTAAAGCCCGGCAAGGTTACTATCGATCTGCATTATAGAGATGATAAACATAACGTACTGGCTACGGATACGGTTGTGATTAGGGTCGATGGTGTTATGAAGGTAAAATTGGGTGAGGATTATAAAACTGACATCCCAGATAGATGTGCTGGACAAGTTTATGTTCCTACATGTTATGGAGGTGACTTGACCATTGCTGGTGCCACGATTGAACTCTATTATCTTGATGGTAGTCGACTAAATTCTGAGCTCGCAATTTACCTCCGTGATGGAGATTTTCCACCGGAGTGCTTAATTAGCCAAGGAAATCCCTGTAGTTATACAGTGCCAGAAAACCAAGGCATGCATGGATGGTACTATATCCGTACGGAGAACGCTTGTACCTTGTCAGCTTCATTTACGCAGTCAAAAACCGTTGAAAAAGAACCATGGCATATCTCTTGGTACCCGTTTGCTGCCGACCAACCGTATCGCCATATGTACGAAATTGGTGGGGGCTTAGATGTCTATGATGCTTTATTCAATGCTTCAGCACCCAAAGCGTATGATGTTGAAAGGGGTGTTCTAATATTTGAAACAGGACACTACATTGCCCAGAGCACTGTAACAGAAAGCAATGCTGAGGTAACTTGGGGATATGGTGGTCTTGATTCAGATCCAGCTATCAATCCAGATGTTGATTATGATTGGCACCCTGAAGGAGGAGATGGGCTCATAAATCATACAGAAAATGTAGGAACATGGGGGCATTGTGATAAGGCTTCAGCAGTAATTATCTTAGAAGATAAGCCTACAGTAGGTGGAGGTCTTAGTATTGAACAGAAGAATGATCTCCTTGTTGCACTATATGACGGCAACGGGGGGATTCTCGTAGATAACGAGTGGCCTGATGTTTCTCCATATATCTGGCATAGCCAACTTGAAGAATTCATGTTTAAGGATACGATACCAGGGAACAGTATCATAGAAGGTAAGATGTTTATGATTGATGTTGACCAATCTCCTAATGTTCAGAATCGTCCTGTTTACGGTATAGAGGAATGTGTGTATAAAGAAAATAATAACCATGAAAATCATAAGATAATGACTATTAGATGCAGGGTAAAAACTTGGACACTGACTAGTAAACAAGTAGTCACTTATGAATATATTGTTGTTTATGGAGACGATGGTAAAGCCATTGACCATCAATCCCAAGGGTGGATGCCCTTATCTGAAAAGCCAGATTCACTTATACATCCCAAAAAAGTAACAGACCAGAATTTTAATTCTAGCTGGTGGCGAGGTCGATTAAACTATCATAATGTTCGTGCATTAATTAATGCTCAATAGAATTAACATGCAATTTACGGGAATTCCAACAAATTTTAAGGAACCTCCTATGAAAATTTTTTTAATCAGTGTAGCTGTTTTCGGTGTGATCGGCACAAACACGGCAGTGATTGGGAGTATATCAGTTTCATCTGAGTTCTTGTCCACTGTGAGAGTAGGTGATTTTAGGGATATTTTAGTTACGGTCCCTAAACCAGGATTTTTGGGAAGTACTCGGGAATTACCTCCTTGGTACAGAAAAGGTGTGCCCAAGCAAGCAGTAGATTTCGAAACGAAAACCGTTCGTATAACGGTTATAGAGATTGCGAATATCAACCGTGGGATTCGTATAATTATGGAATTAAGCAAAGTGGGCTCGAAAGCCCATGCAAACAAACAGCCTTCCCATGACAAGACTAAGCCTTTGTACTTTGCTTACCTTGATATAAGAAATAATAGTATGAGTATAGCAGGAGATGTGCGAATCAGAGCTAAACTACGTGATGGCACTGAGCCAAGTATAGTAGGGATGACTCCTGCTTCCATATACAGGATGACGAGTTCAGGTATACCGTTTCCATTAATAGCCACCGTCCCACTATCGTGGTGTCAAAGCTCTACTTTGCTAAAGGGTTCAATGTTTTCAAGCAAAAAGCAGCCTCTTTTTCATGAAGAACTCAACTCACTTTCAAAGGACAGGGACCAAAGCGTATTTAGAGTTAGTGTTCTTCAATCTTTAAAGGTTATATATAATGATAAAACAAAATCAGATACTCAAAAGGTGCCTGACAATTTAACCAGATCAGATGGGGATGGGTGGACACCATTGGAGAGATCTCTAGCCTCAGATGCTGAATTAATTCGGTACCTATCATCTGACGGAAAGGAGCTAACCAAACACGTGTTAGAGGGGGCAGGTAGATATACTTTTCTCGCAGAGGAAATACAGACGTGGAAAAACGACCAAGATTGGCTTTGGTATTCCATGGAGCGTCGCGATCCGGACGGCAATCTAATGATTCGATGTAAACAAATTGTCAATAAAAATCCTGATGAGCTAATAGAAATAGAAAGCAAATTACCGCTATCTGAAAATACCCAAAAAGAGATTGAAGTTCAATCACGTGGTGCTACACACCAGCATGATTCATTTTATATAAATCCAATATCAGATCAGGGGATTGAGATATCTATAATAAACAGCAAGTCACCAGCGAAAAACCGCAAGGGGGCATGGTTCATTAATTATCGTGGTACTGATAAGAGAGCAAATCGTGCGGTATCTGTGATAGGAGAGAAACAGACGGTTATCCTTCCTGGTACACATAAATTGGGTGGTGAAATCCTATTAAGGTACCTGTTGAAGAAAGGGAGTAGCTTGCCTTGGGCATACATTAGTGAAGTTGGTAAACAGCAAATTACTTTCCCAGAAGACGCGGAGATCATCATCAGTCCAAATGATATAGTAGATGCAAACGTAGTATTCCGAGATAAAACACGTTTAGAAAAACCAGGCAAGCTTGGACTTTTTTATAAAAAAACATCTAATATACCACTGTTTAGCCTGAAAATAGACAAAATAAATGAAGCTAATACATCTAATTATTGTTTCTGCGTTGCCACGGGCGCATATCACGCTTGGCTTTTAAACGAGAAAGACGAAAAACATACTTATTTAGGTCAGGTCACCGTAACTAATGAGCCCAATAAGACATATACTTTACCAGTATCAGGGGTGGCACAGGAAGAAGTTAACTCCCAGGTCGGACCAGGTTAAATAGCTCATTTGTTATTGAGTTGTGATATATGTTACGCAGTTTTGTGCTTTTTAGGGGCTCCATTCAACCTTAAAATCGACTGTTTTAGAAGGTCAAACTACGAGCTTCGGGATTTATGTAAAAGCATATTTTATTCATATGAAACGTGAGTAAGAGGTGCCGCGGTATTTGAGTATGAATAGACCAACCTATTTGCCTGAAGCATTACTCTGGATATAGTGGGTGGGTTCACTTATACATGGGTACCTGTAGTTCATCTTAGGTTGATCTATCTCGAAGATTATAGTAAAATCATCCCATAAGAGTATAAAACGTCCTAATAACAGAATAAGCGGTGTTTTGCCAAGTCGAGGGAGTGCCACATGCAATCTCGAATGTCTGCTGTTGCGTTGATTGTTTTCAGCCTTGTCGCGATCCTTTTACCTCACAATCGATGCCTCGGAGCCTATTCCGGTGGGGCAGGTACGGCTGAGGATCCCTATCAGCTTGCCACGGCCCAGGATCTGATTGATTTGGGAGATGAGCCTAACGATTACGACCTGCACTTTATCCTGACTGCTGATATCGATCTGTCTACTTACCGTTTCGACCGGGCCATTATTGCACCCCATCTATCCAAAGGGAAGGATGATTTGGTTTTTTTGGGTAATGTCTTCAATGGATTTCTGGATGGCGACGGCTACACGATTCGCGGTTTGGCCATTGAGGGAAATGACTTTATTGGTTTGATCGGTAAGATAGGAGCAAAGGGCAATGTCAGCCGTCTAAAACTCGATGATGCCAAAGTACAAGCGCTTCATGCGGAAGGACTCGACCCCCTTTATCCTAAAGGAATCGAGACAGATAAAAAGCGAGTTGAGGAGGAAATGTCATCCACGAAAGGTCGTGGTGGACCGAATTATGGGAATTATGTAGGTTCATTGGCTGGGGAAAGCGAAGGCAAGATTACGAATTGTCATGTTATGGCCACGGTAGTGGGAAATATCTATACCGGTGGTCTGGTGGGGTTAAGCTACGGTGCCATAAGCGACTGTCGGGTAGGGGGAGAGGTACAGGGGTATTTTTACTGTGGCGGCCTAACGGGAAAAAGTTATGGCAGTATAACGCGATGCGTAAGCAGTGCCAAAGTTCATGGCGGCGGGTTCATTGGGGGTGTGGTTGGTAAGACCGAGAGCGATATTCACTATTGTGAAAGCATGGGTGAAATTAACGGAGTAGAAACAACCGGCGGTCTGGCTGGATCAATCTCCAAGACGGGCCAAGTGGACTACAGTTCCAGTACCGGTGTAGTAAGCGGTTGGACAGTCACCGGTGGTTTGGTAGGAGCTAATGCCGGCCATATGCACCGATGTTGGAGTCGCAGTACAGTTCTATTAGAGGGTCACCTGTCGGCTTGGTTGCCATTGGCCGGTGGCTTGACTGGCCAGAATAGCGGTAAAATAGCCGAATGCTTCTATAGGGGTGATGTAACCGGCGATGAATACGTCGGCGGCCTGTGTGGTTCGAATTATGGTGACATCGTCGGCTGTTATAGCGATGGTTCTACAAAAGGTCAAATATATACCGGTGGTTTAGTGGGACATAACAACGGTGTAATAACGAGCTGCTATAGTTATAGTTTTGTTTCAGGTATACATTCTAGTGGTGGTCTTGTGGGTGCTAATTTCGACCTTATCAAGTACTGTTATAGTGTAGGATCGATCAGCGGTGATACCTTTACGGGGGGCTTCATTGGAAGTAACGGCGGCCGTATTAACGGTGGATTCTGGGATATGGAAAGCTCGGGGATACACCACAGCAGTGGCGGTGCGGGTCTGAGCCGCGCCGAGAGTATGGATGCCCAGTGGCTGGGACTGCAGGGATTCCATCGGGATCCCAACTGGGTCTTGGATCCCGGGCAGGACTACCCGCGTCTGGCCTGGGAGGAGACACCAGGGCAGGCCGTTCCCGTTCCGACCATGGACTGGCTGGACGGCCAGGGGACATATGAAGATCCCTATCAGCTAGCCAGCGCCGGCCAACTCTACCGGATCAGTAAATCCAGTTCCCTGTGGGAAACAAGGTACTATGCTTTGACTGCGGACATCGATCTTACAGGATACACCTGGACGCAGGCGATTTTTCCGAGGTATTTCACCATCTTTCGCGGTAATAACCACGTCATTTCCAATGTTACCATGCGTGGCGCCGATTACCTGGGTTTGTTTGGTCATACCGGCGAGGAAACAACCATCTTGAATTTACGCTTGGAAAATGTGGACTTTGAAGGATCGGGTAGCCATGCCGGTGCGATCGTAGGGGTGAACCGCGGTCAAATTCTGTATTCATCCAGTTCGGGCCGAGTGACAGGAAATAAATATGTTGGGGGCTTGGTTGGGAGCAATAAGGGCTACCTGGCAGCTTGCTTCAGTGCGGGTGAAGTACATGGTAGCAGTATTGTTGGCGGTCTGGCCGGAGAGGGGCGGACTATCCACAACTGCTATAGTATCAGTGCGGTCTACGGTCGTCTCACGACTGG
>JANQEY010000018.1 GCA_028278125.1 bacterium
GGGTTCTCAATGATCAGACGGAAATGGCCACACACACCATGAGTGTAAGGGCCAGACCGGTTCACGGTTTGCCTAACTGTCTACCGTATTATGATGGAACGAGTTCCGAACCTAATAACAAGATCACTGTAGGTGCAATAAGGGATCCGGATACTATTGATATTCCTGGTGCCCCAGAAGATTATCCCGGGGAATTTATGTGGGACATCACACCTGATCTGAACATCGCTTTTGATCCACAACTAATTCCTTATGGTAACGTAGTCACCCCCTATGGCCATGCATTCCAACTAGAATTTAATGGGCTCCATGATGTACAGCACAATAGCGATGGCTGGGATCCTTCAATGCCACCGCTTAGATTAGTTGTACCGGCTACTGTGCATTTCTTTACACAAAATCCCAATGAATACGAAGAAGATGTGAAAAATATCCAAATACCGTACACCAGGATCGATCCTTCCGATTCCCACCGGCGGTTCTATGACTTTGACTTGGGCAGCGATCTCAAGATTAAGGTTTGGGTTCGTGTCACTGACGATATGAGTTCCGTCAGCGATCCAGATAAGGATTCTTTCGGGACAGATCGCCTAAAAATTGAGTATCGTTATTATGAAGGGTATGCCAGTTTTGAAGACGAGAGAGAGATAACCAAAACATTTGGTATTGATATTAGTTCCTATCGCTATTACCATACTCTTGTTAGCGGCACCTATGATATTTACGAAGGTGACGGCGTTGATCCGGATGAGTATGGCGAATTTATCGGTGTAGAAGAAACGACGTATATGAAACTAACTTACCCGATAGATAAGTACGCCAATGTGATAGACAACTGTTTTCTTTCCAAGCCGACATCCAACAGTGGGGCGGAACCCGGCTATGCAACGGCGGCTCCTTATGTGACCCTTAAACTAGATTATCCTAATAATACAGACGGTCGCGTGGAGGTGAAATATCTAAGGGTAAGGGAGGGATATTTTGAAGAGGATAGTGGCGATGAGGATAGTGAAAATGACGGCTTTATAAACGTACCGGAAGATATTCCAGATTCTTATGACACCCAAGGTAGCACGGGGGATCTCAATCAACCCTTACGTTGGTACACACTGGAAAAAAATACTCATGAACGAGTTGATACGGCTGATTTCTTTATACCGCTTAAACAGATGAATTATTATGGTGATGTTGATGGCGACAATATGTTTGATAAGAGTGGCTATCTTAAAGTCACCGGCAAAAACATCAGTAGCAGATTTGGCGATGTCGAGATTTCAGTGGACTTCCACAACTATACCCATACCGTCAATTTTACGGTGGGTGATATTGCTTTGACACATGAAGAGGATCCTCGCTCAGAGAATAAAAAACCTCTTGTGGTCAGTGTTACCGAAGATGACGACGATGGTGATTCAGCCGTTGACCCCTGGGATGCTTTGGATACCTTCGAGCCCTTTACTGTTCGTTTACCAATGGTAAAACCGCGTATTGAGGAGGCTACTGGTAAGGTGGATTCCCATGTCCAGTTTGTATATCCTGAAAACACTTCCGTCAACGAAGACGGAGGGCTTATCATATGGGCAAAATCCGGGACTGAGGGCAGCGAAGAAGAAGGGCGATCGAAGAACCGAGAAGAAACGTACCCGGAATATATTGATGCTATTACCGAACTTCCACTTAGTGACGAAGACCGGCGGGATATCATGGTTGAGGATCGGGCATACTCCCTGGGATGGCTGGATTTCGAGGAGTGGAAGGATGGTATGAAATTCGAAGCAGTGCCAATTCATCGAGGCCCGGAAAGAGAGTTCTTTATTGAAGGCATCAAGCCCGGTGATTACGATGTTGAAGTTGGCCTGGCCGTATATTATTATCCTAGAGTACACGAATTTTCCGATAGAACAAAAGGGGATCTATATAGTTTTCCCATAACGTTTAGAAATCGCCATGAGTTTACCGACTCCGACACTATGAGGGTCATCGTCAAACCGGATCTGGACATTGATGTTGACGATGATGAAATGATGGACCATGAGGATGAAGAAAAGGAAGAAGAGAGCCCGGGCGTGATTTTGATGGTGAATAATGATGATGACAACGAGTGGGGTGGTTCAGACTGTTCTGATACTACAACGGATGGCGACGATGATATAGACGACGATATGATTGAACTCAAGTTTAATTTTAATTTTCCAGGTTTCCAGGATGGTTATATTAGGTTGGCCATAGACGAGAGCAGTACAGGTAAGGTCCGTATTTTCGATAACTCGTTTTATAGATCTTACATTGGCCCCACGACTACTAAAAGCCCTGATGCAGAAGTAACTTATTTTGATATTGGGATCAATGATAACGATCCAGAAATAGTTCAAATTCGTGAGATTTGGGATTATCCTTGGTTCCGCATGCATGTCGAAGGGGTGGAGCCGGGCGAAGTCAAGATCAATCTACATTATATGGACAAGGGCCACAATATACTGACTACGGATTCGGTTGTAGTGACGGTGGTGAAGGTAGATTTTATTCGAATGTGGGACACCAAGCAGGTTGCAAATAGAGTAACGCGTGCAATAGATCCAATGAAACGGCAACTTAAGTATGGTGAACCGGGTACATTTGAAGATAATCCTCGATCCTCCCAAGATGCTTATAATAAAGATAAAGCTCTATTATATCTTGGTGGTTGGGGTGCTGATATGGGCACTGCATACATAAGTATACAATGTCAATTTCAGCCAAGCGATATTGGCCAATATATTTTATGGAAAGCAACCGGTGGAAAATCATATTGGATTGTACAGCCTGAAAATGTGACACATACTATAAACGCTGTAACAGGAAATTTTGGTAGCTCGAATCCAGTTGGGATGCATCTGGATTTATCAAATGAATTGTCGTCTATAGAATACGAGTCGCATTCAGGCTGGGATTTAGAAATTTTTGCTGGAATTGACCGTAATAAGAATGATGAACTAGATAATGATGAAATGTTCCCTGATGTTTGCTGGCGCATTCGTGCTATTCCATATGTTGAATGGAATTATTGTCAATGGTCTCTAGATTTATGGTTTGGAGCAACTTTTGGGCAAATACTTTTAGAAGATGCATCTCGTTATATGCGTACATTTCTTACGGGTACAAATCATCAACTAAACGCTGCACCAGTGGGAATAGACCCTTCTTATTCATGGCTTAAAGATGAACATAAAAACGGCTTAGGAAGGGACCCAATTCCTAATGATCTCACTCGTGGGATAATGACACATTACATATTTAATTCCCGCCAGAGCCATCTTGAAATAGCAGATGATATACGTATGGATAGGGAATTCTGGGATGATGTAATGAAACCTACTTTACAGAATATTAAAATTGAGGTTGACAGTTGGTATAGTACAAATTCAATTGATCCGTCAGAACCTTTCTCGAAGGAATATCAACCTCCAACAACATCTACTGATGGTGATAATTTATTTTTCCAGGCTGGCCTACCTGCCCATATGGCAATTACATTCGGTGGATGTAGGCTAGATAATTTTATACTTAATGTAACAACCACATTGGGACAAGACTCTATACCATTGATTACTTCTATGAGTATTGAGGGTTCAGTTACAGATCTATATGATTGGAGTTCTGGAGGTGGATCTAACAGGGAGGGCAGGTTAGGGAGACTTCAGGCTTGTTATGCTCCTCTATGCGGTAGGTTAGGAGGCAAAATATTTAAAAGCACTGTTGATCTTGGAGCCTCCGTGTCATTTGATTCACTATTTAGTTTCAATGACCCCCAGTCATTCGAAGATTATGATGCTTTATTTTATGCTTGGCGGGAGGAAATTATGAATACTTTCCAGGTCCCTTAATGAACAAAAAGCCAGTAATACAAAGTTTGTAGTTTACGAACTAGACGGATGAAATACATGAACTGATGCATTTCTTGCCCTATAATAGGGGCGTAGTACCCTGGTAATTGTTGGGTCTAAATTGATTAAAGGAAAATACTATGATGTTTTATAAGCCATTCAACTTATTGTTAGTAATTTTTCTAAGCATGCATATTGCAGTTCCGCTTTGTGCATCGCAGGACGTAGCCCAGTTATCTTATAGTGAGTTAGCTCGCTTTGCAGACGTAGGTCTGTCAAATACACTAGAGCTGGATGGACAACTAAAAATGATAGAAGAACTTATTAACATAAGGAATGCAAGTCAGAAGTCTACATTTTTAACATATCATGAAATTAACAGTGGCAATCTAGCGTCATTGATATGCTCTGGATTAATATTTCAGCATATCGCAAATTATGGTGATTCAGAGAAAGAACGGATTGAACCTCTAATAGAAAAGCATTTTGATCGGGGGCAATACTCGGTAGATGCCTTAAAAACGTTTCTAAATCAAGAATTTGATTATTCTCCAATAGATCCCCAACAACCACCCAATGCATTATTGATAGATATGTTATATACCATCAGGCCGGATGAAATGACGAAAATAGGTGACAATAATGCTATCAATGCTGATAAATTGGCTGGGCTTTCGCTTAGTACATTTACGCCCATTCGCAGTGATTCGAATAATACCCCAGTAAGTTCTGGACCTATCGAGCTTGTGTCTAACAATTTTTTAGCTCGCAAGATTGAAATATGTGCAAAATTTCTAATCCCTATCTACCAAATGCAGTATACAAAATCAGGGAGGAGGGAGGCTAATGAATTGCTTAAATCGCAGATGCAGAAGGAAATAACAGGAGAAGATGTTTTTGTATTCGGGAATCCTCAAGTCCAGAAAAATATTAGAAGGCAGATTTACCACAGTATAGTCCCATTTGTTATCAAGAATCTCTCGGATCGTGGCGAAAGGATTTTGTCAAGTGCACAAGGGTATGCCATATACAGAGACAATCCAAATAATGCTGTGGATGAGTTGAGAAAAATATATAAAAAAAAATCAAAAGGTGTTGACCTAGTCATAAGTGATTTCTCTAAAGAATACCTGAGTTCTGGTTGGCAGTGGTTAATTCAATACGATAATGGTATTCAATCTAAAAAACTTATCTTTCCAATTCTCCGAGGAAAACAGAAAGTTGCTGTACTCCAGGAAGGCATGACTAAAGGAGAAATACTCGTTTCCGTGAGGAAAGAAAGAACAGTTCTTCCTTGGGTGTATATAGAGAATGTAAAGACGCAAGAAATAATGATCCCGCAACAAGCTAATATTATTATTGATCCCGAAACTATTATTGGAGTTAGTATAACAATTCGAGAGGGAAGCGGACTTGAAACGGGAGGGTGTTTGGGATTATTCCATAGCAAAAAATCACGGATACCTCTTTTTAATTTTGAGTTAGATAAAATTGCGAAGAAAGATCAGGGTAAGGTTGCTATCAAGGTTGCCCAAGATACTTACCATGCCTGGCTTCTAAACAATAATAACGAAAAACAATCCTACCTAGGTCAACTTGAAATAACGAATGAACCTGGTAAAGAATATCAATTGCCCAATACCGCGTCTATTCCTTAGATTTGCAGACTCAAGACTAATTGCCGTAAATCGTCTTAGGTTGATCTATCGCAAAGATTATAGTAAAATCATCCCATAAGAGATCAAAACATGTAAATAACGGAATAAGCGATGTTTTTACTAAGTCGAGGGCGTACCATATGCAATCTCGGATGTCTACTCTTGCGTTGACTATATTCAGCCTGGTCGCGACCTTTTTAAGCCAAGGCCGATGCCTCGGAGCCTATTCCGGGGGTAGTGGTGCGGTTAGAGATCCCTATCAGCTTGCTACGGCCCAGGATCTGATTGATTTGGGAGATGAACCCAACGATTACGACCTGCACTTTGTCCTGACCGCTGATATCGATCTGTCTGCCCACCGGTTCGACAAGGCGATTATTGCACCATATGCTGCTAAGAATGTGCATCCCCATGTTTTTAGGGGGAATGCCTTCAACGGTTCTCTTGATGGCGACGGCTACACGATTCGCGGTTTAACCATTAAGGGATATGATTTTATTGGCTTGATCGGCAATATAGGTCCGAAAGGTAGCGTTATTAATCTGAAACTGGAAGATGCCGATGTGCAAGCTATTCATTGGGAAAAACCTGAATCTCTTCTGGCGAAAGATCTGGATGGTAAGGAGCTGGAGATTGACAAATTCCCCTATACGAAACAAGCCGGGCCGGACTATGGCTTGCATGTTGGTACGCTTGCCGGCAAAAACCAAGGGAAGATTTCCCATTGCCATGCCGTAGTAACTGTTGTGGGTAGTATGTTTGTTGGCGGCTTGGTTGGAGAAAATCAAGGTGCCATGACCGACTGTCAGGTAAACGGAGAGGTACAGGGATTTTATTTTGTAGGCGGAGTAGTAGGGCATAGTAATGGTGACATGATACGATGTTTAAATAAGGTCAAGGTTTATGGCGGCAGGTACGTCGGTGGGATAGTTGGTTTTACGTACAGTGATATAAGTGACTGCAAGAATACCGGCGATATAAGCGCGGTAGCTTCTGCGGGCGGCTTAGCTGGGAAGAGTACTAGACCGAGTCTAATATCCTACAGTTCCAGCACAGCATCCGTAAGTGGTTGGACCAGTATCGGTGGATTGGTAGGGAGTAACGGAAGCCGTATTCTAAGATGTTGGAGTCATGGTACGGTTCTGATAGACGACTATAGTACAACCAAGGTGCCTAGTACGGGTGGTCTTACGGGATCCAATGGTGGGGAGATTAGCGAATGCTTCTGTGTTAGTGATGTGACCGGCGAAGATTACGTTGGCGGTCTTACCGGAATGAATTATGGTGATATTATCCACTGTTACAGCGAAGGTGCGACGAAAGGCCACCGTGTTGTAGGTGGTTTAGTAGGACACAATGACGATGGGACTATTACTAGTTGTTACAGCGTTAGTTCCGTAGCCGGTCTAAGTATTGTTGGTGGATTGGTAGGTCGTAATAGTGGTGTTATTGAACATAGTTATTGTATTGGGGCGGCCCACGGCGAGACCTTTGTGGGAGGTTTTGTGGGCAGTAATAGAGACAGTATAAACGGTGGCTTCTGGGATAAGGAAAGCTCGGGTATAAACCACAGCAACGGCGGTGCATGCCTGAGCCGTGTCGAGAGTATGGATGCCCAGTGGCTGGGATTGCAGGGATTCCATCGGGATCCCAACTGGGTCTTGGATCCCGGGCAGGACTACCCGCGTCTGGCCTGGGAAGAAACGCCCGGGCAAGCCGTTCCCGCTCCGACTATGGATTGGCTGGACGGCCAGGGCACTTTTGACGATCCTTACCGGATCGCTTGCGCCTACCAACTCTTTAAAGTAAGTAAGTCCAGTATCCTCTGGGAGAACAAGTATTATGCCTTGACCGCGGATATAGACCTTTCCGGATACACCTGGACGCAGGCGATTTTCCCGAGCTACTTCACTATCTTTCGCGGTAATGGCCATGTCATTTCCAATGTTACTATGCGTGGTGCCGATTACCTGGGCTTGTTCGGTCGTACCCGCAACGAAACAACCATCATGAATTTACGCTTGGAAAATGTGGACATTGAAGGATCGGGTAATAATGTCGGTGCTATCGTAGGGTTGAACCGCGGTCAAATTCTGTATTCATCCAGTTCGGGCCGAGTGACAGGAAATAAATATGTCGGGGGCTTGGTTGGGAGTAATAAGGGCTACCTGGCAGCTTGCTTTAGTGCGGGTGAAGTACATGGTGGCAGTATTGTTGGCGGTCTGGCCGGAGAGGGGCGGACTATCCACAACTGCTATAGTATCAGCGCGGTCTACGGTCGTCTCACGACTGGTGGTTTGGTCGGTCAAAAGGGAGAACTCACTAACTGCTATGCTACCGGGCCGGTGAGTAACGATGGGGGGGTGAATTACCGTGGATTAGTCGGTGACAGAAATTCTACCGCAATTGGCAGTTATTGGGATGTGCAGACTTCCGGACATGTGACCGGCTATGCTGGCCAGGGATTATCTATGTCACAGATGCAGGACATCAATACCTATCTGGCCGCGGGGTGGGATTTTGCCAGTGAGAACGTCAACGGCACCTCGGATATATGGTATATGCCTGAAACGGGTGGGTACCCCCGGCTAAGCGTTTTTGGCGGGCTTGCGCCTCTGGAGATGGCAGGGCAGGGAACAGAGGCCGATCCCTATTTAATTACCGATGCGCGGGAACTGGGTAGTATTTGGCGACGCCCCCTGGCTTTTTACCGCCTGAATACCTCTCTTGATCTCCAGGGCATCCAATGGCATGAAGCACCCATCCCCTGGTTTAACGCCGGCTTCGACGGCAACGGTCAGGAGCTGCGCAATTTATCCATAAACGGAGAAGCTTCTCTGGGCCTGTTCAGAACCCTGGGAGATCGGGCCGTGGTAATGGATCTAAACATAGAAGATGCCAATATCCTCGGTACCGGTGAATATATAGCGGGTCTAGCGGCAAAGAATTATGGCTCCATAGAAAACGTCCACTGCTCAGGATCATTTGTCGGCGCCAGAAGGGTTGGGGCCTTGGCAGGGATAAACTACAATCACACCGAGGGCTGTTCCAGTACGGGAACTGTTTTAGCAACCTCGAATATAGTTGGAGGACTCATAGGTACCAATCTAGCAGATCTAGTCAATTGCCATAGTAACTGTAGGGTAACCTGTAGTGGTAATGAACCAAAATATGGGGACTACTATGGTTGGGTGGGGGGATTAGCCGGTGATAATCATAGGCCCAATGGCTATATCGCGGACAGCTTCAGTACGGGACAAGTCTTCAGTAGACACGGTGCCGGTGGTTTAGTGGCAAGTAATAGCGGCATCATCTACAATTCGTGGAGTAGTAGTTTGGTAAGTGGTGAAGAAGGTAATTTCGGTGGTCTAGTCGGCTCGAATAGTGGTGATATTGGACAGTGTTACAGCACGGGAACCATCAACGGTGGATCGCATGTCGGTGGCTTTGCCGGATACAACAGTGGCATCATTACCCGTAGCTACGGTAGTGGTGCGGTGACCTGCCAACAAGAGGGCGGTGGTTTTGCCGGCTACCTTAAATCTGATGGTGTCATTACTGACTGCTACAGCACCGGAGACGTCACCGGCGAATCCATGGTTGGTGGTTTCGTAGGCAACAGCACAACTGAGACAGTAATAGCGAACTGTTACAGCACGGGTTTCGTCGTCGGCACCGACGACCACGGCGGTTTCTCCGGCGACGGTGAAGCAGATATAGACCGTTGCTTCTGGGACTCCCAAACCTCAGGCCAAACCTGGAGTAACGATGGGAGAAAACTACCAACCGCCGAAATGCAAAACATCAACACCTACCTAAACGCCGGCTGGGACTTCAT
>JANQEY010000021.1 GCA_028278125.1 bacterium
CAGTGACGCTCTCGATTGATGAGTTTGAGATATCTGCTGATTTTGACATTTTTCCCTTTGATACTGTAGATGTAGAATTTGGCAGGGAATGGATTCCCGGGAGGGCTGGAGAACATGAAGCGGTGTTGATTACCGCTCACGAAGACGACCTTGTCCCGGAAAACGATACACTTGTTGTTCCCCTATATGTGAATCATGCAGTATATATCAGCGGAAATGTCCTCAATTTCCGTAATGAAGAACCGATCCCTTCCAGGATCATAATTATTGCAGGGATGGAGGAAGATAATCGGGAAATTGTAAGTACATTATACAACGATCGGAATACCGGTTATTATTATCAGCGACTTCCAAGGGGTAATTACAGTTTAGAATGTAGTCCCCTGGATATTCCCTTTGCTTTTACCGTAATCAGTGATATAACTGCCGATTCCCTCGATTCACCATATATCGAGGTTAATCCAACCATTGCGAATTTCCTTTTTGTCAGTGAACAACCTGACAGGCAATATGATCACGGATGCCTGCTGGCATTCAACAATCTTAATCAAAGAGATGAGTCATACTCAGTATGTACAGTAAACCTCACCGACCAGGATCTGCCGGCGGATTCCCTGGCAAACTTTGATGTAATTATCTGGTCAACAGGCGATCTTGATGATGATATTTTTGATGCCGATATCAGGAATCCTGTTTACGGTTTCCTCGAAAATGGTGGATCGATGTTCTTCGGTGGACAGGGATTGATGGATAAATGGGGAGGTTTTCATTTTCTTAGATCACGATTCGGTGCTGATGCCGGTGAGTTGGGACTTGATTCGCAGGTTTTAACTGGTAACCAGGAAATTCCAGTAATCCCGCCTGGTTGGGAGATGGATCTCACCGGATATCCCGGATGGGATTTACCGGCACAGGAAACTCCAGACGAGGTTATCCCCTGGGGTGAAGGTGTAACGATCGCCAACTATACAAATGAACTTGAATCTTCGGCAATAGTTGCCTTTGAACACCCGGACTTTGGATACAGGACGATTACTGCCGGTTTTGATATTGCCGGTATTCCACCCGAAGATTTACGAGGAGAAACAATCAGTTCATCCACGTTTATTGAAAACGTACTTCTCTGGCTTCAGTTCAGGGATGATGAACTGGATGTAAATTCGGGAAATATATCTTATATGCCACTCGAGTATAGTTTTTCTGCCTGGCCGAATCCGTTTAACCCGGTTATCAGCCTGGGATTTACTATTCCAAAACAGGAATATATTTCATTGAAAATTTATAATGTTGTTGGTCGGGAGGTAGTGGATTTGTCGCCGGGATTTACCCAACCGGGAACGCATAATATTCTCTGGAATCCTGATAATCTTTCAAGTGGATCATATTTCGTCAACATCAACACTCCCGAATGGAATTCGATCCAGAGGATAATTCTTTTAAGATAGAATACAGTTGTTAATCCCTCTATGACGAGAGCTTCTCATTGGCTAAAATCTGCTTGGAATAACTCCGCCCGTATCCTACTTTACGTTGTCTTCCCTGAAAAACTATTGAGGCGTAGAAAATGAAAGTTCTGGTAGTCGGAAGTGGTGGTCGTGAACATACTTTGGCCTGGAAAATTCGTAAGAGTCCACATGTCTCCTGGCTCGGGATCGCACCCGGCAATGGCGGTGCGACAAATGTTGGTGAGCTGGTAGATATTTCCGCCAACGATTTTGATGGACTGAAAAAATATGTTGATGAAAACCAGGTGAACCTGGTTGTTGTCGGTCCTGAAGATCCCCTGGTAAATGGAATCAGCGAGATATTTAACCCCGAGACTACCTATGTATTCGGACCTTCCGCAGAAGCGGCCAAAATTGAGGGAAGCAAAAGTTTCGCCAAGGATCTGATGAAAAACGCCGGGATTCCAACAGCTGATTACCACCTGTTTACTGACGCCTCAGAAGCAAAGTCATTCCTGCAAGGCAGGAAAATGCCGGTTGTGGTTAAGGCATCCGGACTCGCAGCAGGCAAAGGTGTCCTGATCTGCCAGACTACTGATGAGGCAATCGAGGCTGTCGAAAATATCATGGAGAAAGAACAGTTCGGAGCTGCTGGTTCCGAAATAGTTATCGAGGATTTCCTTGAAGGTCCCGAAGTCAGTCTCCAGGTTATTACTGATGGTGAAAATTATATTACCCTTCCTCCCTCCCAGGACCACAAACGGATTGGTGAAGGGGATGCAGGTCCTAATACGGGTGGCATGGGTGCTTATTGTCCAACCCCTGTGATGACTGACGAACTCGTGAAACTCTGTGGTCAGACAATCATCGAGCCAACCCTGAAAGCTCTGCGTGATGCCGGAACACCCTACAAGGGTCTCCTCTATGCCGGATTGATCCTGACTGAAGATGGCCCAAAGGTACTTGAATTCAATTGCCGTTTTGGCGATCCGGAAACACAGGTTGTGCTTCCATTACTTTCCGTGGATCTTGTCGACCTGATGCTTCTCAGTATCACAGGAAAACTTGGTGAGCTGATGGCTAACCTGAATATAGAACCTCATGAGTGGCAAAGGATCAGCCGTACCGGATTCGCGTCAACAGTTATCCTGGCATCACAGGGATATCCGCAATCATATCCCAAGGGAAAAAATATCACCGGTATTCCCAGCGAAACAGAAGATTTGATAACATTCCATGCCGGAACAAAATGGGAAACCTCTGACCTTGTCACATCCGGGGGAAGAGTATTGGCGGTTACAGGAATTGGTGAAGACTTGAAAACATCACTCTACAGATCATATGAAGCATGCGAGCAAATCCAGTTCGAAGGGAAATATTTCCGGAAGGATATCGGCTGGAGGGCACTGGCAGAAGATTGATCCTGCATCGCAACCAGATAATCTGGAAAATGTATTTCAATTATATCTTTTTGGGACACTCCGTTTGAAACTGAAAATGGAAATGGTAGTATTATTATAAACGTATTTAGTCCGTAATTCTGATTCAGTCTGAATTTATATGAATTATTCCTGCACAATATTTTCTAAAACGGGGCTAATATTTATCCTCGTTTTATTGTTTACTATTTCTCCACTCCCTGCAGTCGCAGACGGGCTTCTCATACCCATGGACCTTGTGCAGTCGGATCATCTGCGTGCCTACGGCATCACCTACAATGCCATCAACGCGGGTGCAACGGCTGAGTGGCTGCTTAATTACCGGGGGGGATCATTCCTGATTGAATACCACCCGGATGTCGAACGGTTATGCCGTTTAAAGGGTGTAAAAGTTGAACGTATTTCCGACAGCCAGGTTGCTCAGGTCTACCTTGAGATTGAAGAATCTAACATGGAAAAGATCCGGCTTGAGAAGGCACCCAAAGTAGCCGTCTATTCACCCCCTGATACTGAACCCTGGGATGACGCCGTAACCCTCGTCCTCGAATATTCAGAGATTCCCTACGATAAGGTTTATGATGAAGAAGTGATGGCTGGCAGGTTGTTTGACTATGACTGGCTGCATCTACATCACGAGGATTTTACCGGTCAGTACGGGAAATTCTGGTCAACATACAGGAGCGCTGACTGGTACTTAGCACGTCAGGCCAACCTTGAAAAACTGGCTAAGCAGCTCGGATTTTTCAAAGTTTCCAAATTAAAAGCGGCAATTGCCGTTGAGATCAATAATTACGTATCTGCCGGCGGATTCCTGTTCGCAATGTGCAGCGCGACGGACAGTTATGATATTGCTTTAGCTGCACTGGGAATGGATATCTGTGAATCTGTTTTTGACGGCGATCCTGCAGATTACAGCGCACAGGACAGGTTAAATTTCGGCAACTGTTTTGCCTTCGAAAATTTTCACCTGATTTATGATCCCGCCCAATATGAGTTCAGCGACATCGACGCTACTCCCCGTTCGGGTCGTAATCCCCGTGGTGACAGCGGTGATTATTTTACCCTGTTTGAATTCAGCGCCAAGTATGATCCTGTACCAACCATGCTTACACAGTGTCATACATCGGTGATCAAGGGATTTATGGGACAGACAACAGCCTTTTACGACCAGTTTATTAAGCCTGAAGTGGTGGTAATGGGACGAATGGAAGGCATGGGTATTTCAAAATACCTTCACGGCAATTCCGGCAAGGGCACCTGGACATTTTACGGTGGTCATGATCCCGAGGATTACCGTCACCAGATCGGCGATCCCCCGACCGATCTCCGGCTGCATAAAAATAGTCCTGGTTACCGCCTCATCCTCAACAATATCCTCTTCCCCGCCGCTCGGAAAAAGGAACAGAAAACGTAGTTGCACCCTCTGTTACTTCCTGGAAGACATTGATTGCATGGTAGTGTTAATAATGTGGTTATATTTAATCACTCAAATCTGACTCTCTGTATTTTTTCTACATTTTTGATTATTTCTATTATTGTTTGCATGTATGAATAATAGAGTTTAGTTTAATATATCGTCAAACTATCTTGATGTCCTTTTGCTGGTCACATACAGGAGCACAGGATCATGCGTATCACGGCTATCATCAGCTCCCTCTCTCTTTTTTCCAATATCAATATCAATACCAGGGATATTATTCGACTCTTATCAATATCACTGTTTTTTCAGATCATTTTATGTTTCCTTCCCCAAAATACATTCTCTGAAACCGAGGTCAACGGTGAAGTATCTGGTATCTGGAACCTTGAAGGCAGTCCATATATAGTAACTGGTGATCTCCTTATTCCTGTCGACGACACCCTTTATATCCAACCCGGTGTAACGGTTGAATTCCCGAGCCAGGATGAAGACAGGTTTATCTTTAACGTTCACGGTACTCTTGAAGCCTTGGGAACCGAAGAGGACTCCATCTACTTCCTCAGCCAGGACTCAACCTTCCGTGGATTCGGGGCGGAAAATGACTTCGAGGGAATGCGCCTGCACCTGGAATATTGTGTAGTTGATTCGACTGACTCGCTGATAAATGTGGAATACTCCTCATCAGTAGTGCTTCGTCATTCACGACTTCACTTTAACAGGAAAGGAATGTTGACCCGGGAATCTGCTGATACAGTCCAGAGCTGTGAATTTATCTATACCGGGGAGAATGAGCATGGTAGAATCGCAAGCAGGTATGGTGGTCCTCATGTG
>JANQEY010000054.1 GCA_028278125.1 bacterium
GTTGTGTTACCCACCAACACAGCAATCTCAGTCCTTAAAATAAAACCCGGATATCCGTCGACTGACGGACTATCCGGGCTACTCATGTTTTTTCCCGGGCCGGGGGCGGTCCGGGCTAGATAGAGTATATTATTCTATTATTATATAAGCACCTTCGAGTTTATCCGGAACTCGATAGGTCAACGAAGTGCCATCAGACTTAACAAGAGCCCACTGCCATTTTTCCCCCTGCATAACAAAACCAACAGCTTCTCCCAAGTCGCGAAGGCTTCCCTGCACTTTAACATCAAATGTTGCTTTGTCTGAGACATACGATCGTCTTGTGGCACTATTAACGGCACCTGAGTTTCCAATCAGGAGTTCAAATGCTTCGAGATCCTCGCCCTTGATATTCTCGATATGAAGGTTAAAGCTTGTGCCTGCCGTTGTTCCTGTCCGTGACCAGTCTTCGAGAACCATGTCAAGCGCTTTTGCCATGGCTTTTTTTGCCGCTTCCCGTGCCGACTTGCGGAAGGCGAATTCAGGATCGGTATTATCAGAGCCTTCAGCACGACCGTTAACCTGGGCGACTATCCTGTATGATCCTGTATGGACTATGGAAATATCTACAGTAGAAGTTGCTTTAAAAAATGTCCTGCTTTTCCCGGTTTCTTTACCGACAACAGAGAAATAGATAGCGAATTCAGCTCCCAGGTCAGACGCAAACATCGATAAATTCCTGAGCATATCTGCATTTCCGGTGACAAAGTCGCCTGCGTATGTCGGGCCCTGAACAATATTCATCTGCCGTTCACTGAGGTATGCCTGGATGCCATGTATCGCTTCACCCACTGATGGATCGGAGGAATCAAAGGCTCCAACCGACGGATTCGGATCGGGAACAACCATAAACCGTGGATTACCCTGGGCAGCCTGGAGAACGGCAATAGCATTAATATTATCACGAATCGTTTCCAGGGTAACATCAGCACGGATACGCACCCGGTATCCCGCCGGATCTGAATACTCTTCCAGGATATCATATGATTTGATAAATCCCTGGGTACTGGTCAGGATACGGTCGGAGACCAGGTTGTAGTTCATCACCATACTGCGGCCGTCAATAAACTGACCCATGACAGTGGATACAGCAGTACGTTGGGCATCCATCAGTGCCGTTTCCCTGTCTGAACCGATACCGTACACCTCCACAACTGCTGCCGAAGCAGCCATTGAGAAGAGCAGGAGACCGACTAAAACCAGGGATGTTCTAAAGAATCTATTGTTTTGTTTCTGAATCATCTTTAACTCCGGATAAATCTTTCAATATTAAGTGATTTACTGAATATAATTATCACCAGCAATTACTCGGTCATCCTGTAGAATCTGATTGTATTCGAGATCAACGATGGATCTTCTTTAAGTTTACCCTGCAGCTGAGCGGCATCATAAAACTCATACATCAAATCTTCGGGGCTGCCGTCGTACCAGACCATGTATTCAGTTACATTTCCCGCACCTTTGAGACGTTTCTGGTCATTACACATTCCCTGCAGAATTTCACGAATTTGTCCAATTTCACCAAAGTTAAAATCAGTGAAGATCAGCTTGATCGGACGGCCTTCCTTGATAAATTCACGCCAGAACATGGTCATACGATCCATCAGGGTTGTCATCCCGGAATTCATGGCCTGGTCGATACCTGCCGCTACACTTGCGCCTTCACTTGAAAGTGCCAGTGGCTCCGAGAAACCCTGTCCCGAGCCGATAAATTCACCGGTCATGACAGTGTAGGCACCAACTGTTATCACAACCTTCTTGGTCTTATTACCGCGATAATCACCTGTCTCGATTTTACCGACAATCTTGACAAAAATATCAGCGGGGGTATTTCTTGCTATTTGGAGTGCCGGGTCTTCTTCGTCTTCTTCAGCTGTACTCGACTTTAAACGTGCCAGCATCTCCTCGTCACCCTCGGCAGCCATTATCTCATCCTGTCCAACAGTCGGAATGCCCTTTTCTTCGAAGAACATCCGCACACGGGTATAGAAAAGTTCCTTCCATTCTATCGCTTCCCTGTCGGATTGGCTGAGATCCAGGTAGGGCATAATCGTAAATCTATCGAGGGCTTTCCGAGTGTCCTTGGCATGAGTAATCAGTCCCATTCCCACCAGCTTCTGCTCAAGGTTGGATTTGTTAACTATCGCCCAGAGACCGACATGATGATATTTACCCTCTCTGTAACTCTTGGTGATTTTATGGTCTGATACCCATTTATACGGATCGCCGAACAGTTCGGACTTAATCTTGTTGTATTCTACCTTTTCTTCCTGGTCGCGGATCAACTCGTCAACAACCTGTTCGACAGCATTATACAAAGCGTCACGGGTAGCGTTTTCGATTCTCGTTTTCTTGCGACCCTTATTGGATTTTCCAAAAGCGGTGACCTTGACACGTTTCTCGTTAATTACCTCAATCTGTCCTGTTGCTTCGGGTGCAAGACTGAGCGAGAATATCAATACAATTGTAATAGTCAAAAGGTTCAAAATCTTTTTCATCTTTACCTTCCTCCCTGGATATTGGGAAAAGAGATAGCTAAAACCGGCTGAATTTCTATCATTCAAATCAACTCCGGAACAAGCTTTTAGACGCGAATATGAACTAGATACCTATCCATTTATTCTCTTGTTCCTTACCACACTGTGTTTATCATGCAACATTTTTTACAAAGCTAAACTATTGAAAATGCGATCACAATATTTCTCTACTCAACAATTAGTATTCTTTCTGCCGTATATCAAGCAATTAAAATGCCAGTTCAAAATGTTCTATTCTTAAGTTATATCTAATTCTATTCAACATAAGGATTATTATTGAAGTAAATGTATTTAGCCTGTATTTTATGAAAGAATTTAAGGCAAACAGCATGAAATCAAATCAATTTTCCGAAAATGAACCTCAGAACCGCCGGATAAGGATTTCCGGAGGCGATCCATTTGTACGTCAAACTTCCATTAACTCCTCGAGGTCAAAGATTAAAGAAGATAGTGCCAGGCAGAATGAGAGAAAGGAAAGACTCCTCAGGCTAGATGACAACAGGCTAAGGGAAATCAGGAGAAGATCAACCCTGCTGAGTATCATATTCGCTGCGCTGGCGGTGCTCATGTATGCTGGATTACGAGCAACCTCACCTGCAATTGTCGTAACACTTGAAGGTGGAGAAGGAATAGTCTACCTGGATAATGAGCCGGTCGGCAATACTGGTGAAATTATCAAACATTTGAAGCTGGGACAGCATGTTGTTCGAGTAAAACCATCGGGGACTCGTCAGGGTGTAAAACCGGACAGTATAACCGTAAATCTGAAATACAGTCTTAATCCCCAGTTTCTTACTTTTCGAGTGCAATCATTACCTCTAAAATTGAACAGCAACGAAAAAAAGTAAGAATGAGTTTAGACTAAAAATTCAAAATGCTGTCATTTGCCCTATAGCCAGACGTAATTTTATATAAATATTAGCAATAAGTGGAGCTTCAGTTTTATAAAAAGTTTTGCCTCAAGTAGTATCCTGTGGCTATCTTCCTTTCCTGCCAACAACGAACTAGGACAGCTTGAGAAGAGAGGTGATTGTGGAAGAGGGTATCCTCGTCATTAATCCCGGAACGACATCTACAAAGATAGCTGTGTACGATGGTGAAAAGGAGGAGCAAAAGGCTACCCTCCGTCACGATTCAAACGAGCTTCATGCGCTTGGATCGGTCGCCAGCCAGCTTGATTTCCGTTACCAGCATATAAATAAATGGATTACCGAAACAGGTTGTAACGGTTGGGTAGCGGTTGTGGGACGTGGTGGACTGCTCCGTCCATGTGAAGGTGGAACCTACCAGGTAAGTGAGAACCTTCTTGATGACGTTCGGCATGCCCGTTGGGGTGAACATGCCAGCAACCTGGGATCAATGCTAGCGAATAAATTTTCATCTCTCTGGAATGTCCCGGCATTTGTTGTCGATCCGGTTACAACCGATGAGTTTAAGCCCGTTTCAAGGATCAGTGGTGTACCCGGAATTGAACGGAAATGCAGGTCGCATGCCCTGAATATTAAAGCAACAGCCAGGAGAGCAGCAGAGGAACTGAATAAACCGGTCGAGGAAACCCGATTTGTGGTCGCGCACCTGGGTGGTGGTATTTCAATTGCTGCTTTACATGGTGGTCGGGTATCAGATGTTAATGATGGTATGCTCGGCATGGGGCCATTCAGTCCGGAAAGGGCAGGGGCATTGCCACTGGCAGGGGTAATGGATCTCGTCAGAGAAAAAGGATACGAGGAGACGAAAAAGATTTTCAGCAGGGAAAGCGGTTTTGTAGGATATTTCGGAACTTCCAGTCTCGAAGAAGTTGAGAAAAAGATAGCAGACGGGGACAAGGAAGCTGAACTTGTCTTGGATGCGATGGTTTACCAGGTAGCTAAAGAGATCGGGGCGATGACTGTTGCCCTGGATGGTAATATAGATGGAATAGTACTTACCGGTGGAATGATTCACTCAGAGAAATTGTTGAACGCTATTCGTGAAAAAATAGCCTTCCTGGGAAGGGTATTTGAATACGCTGGCGAAGAGGAAATGCTGGCGCTGGCACAGGGTGCGTTACGAGTTGTCCGCGGTGAGGAAAAAGCAAAAATATATGGGGAGTCCGAATGAGTGATAAAAAAAACAGGGTATTGTTATTTGGGAATGAAGCCATTGCACATGGGGCACGTGAAGCCGGGTGTTATTTCGCGGCTGCGTATCCCGGGACACCATCAACGGAAATACTTGAGGTTTTCAGCACTTTCCCCGGAATATATGCAAAGTGGTCACCCAATGAAAAAGTAGCCCTCGAAGTCGGAATTGGGGCAAGTTTGACCGGTACACGGACAATGGTAACGTTGAAACATGTCGGTCTCAATGTCGCCATGGACCCGCTTATGACCTTCACCTACACCGGTGTTGTCGGTGGATTTGTGCTGGTAAATGCCGATGATCCCGAGATGCATTCCAGCCAGAATGAACAGGATAACAGGATTCTTGGCAAGTTTGCCAAAATGCCTGTCCTTGAGCCGTCCGACAGCCAGGAAGCGCACGATTTTACGAAGATCGCGTTCGATCTTTCAGAGGAATACAACACCCCGGTTATGCTTCGTGAAACGACACGAATAGCACATGCAAAGGGTTTGGTGACGCTGGAAGAGTGGCAGGAGCCAATCCGTGGGACCGGAATTACCCGTGATCCAAAAAGATTTGTGATGATCCCAGCCTTTGCCCGTCCACGCCATGACTGGGTTGAAGAGAGATCACTGAAACTTCTCGATTTTTCCAACAACTGGGAATTTAATGAACTCGATCTGCAGAGCAAGGAAATCGGATTCATCACCGACAGCGTAGCTTACCAGTACATCAAAGAGCTGATGCCTGACGCAAGTTTCCTCAAAGTAGGAATGTGCTGGCCTTTCCCGGCTGAAAAAGCACGTCAGCTGAGTGAACATGTTAAACGTGTGATCGTGGTAGAGGAACTTGAACCATTCCTTGAAGAAGAAGCGATCATTTCCGGGGTAAAATGTGAAGGTAAAAAATTCTTCCCGCGTACAGGTGAGCTAGACCTCGACCTTACCGCTGAAGGACTTTACAAGGCTGGATTAAAAGACGAGAAGCCTGTTTTCTTCACACCCGGTGAAGTTGTTACAAGACCGCCGGTGATCTGTGCAGGTTGCCCGCACCGTGGTATCTTCATGGCGTTGAAAAAAATCAACGCTGATACTTTCGGCGATATTGGATGTTATACACTTTCTTCACTGCCACCGATGAACGCACTCCATACCACATTCTGTATGGGTGCAGGTATAGGAAACGCAATAGGGGTATCGTTAACCCAGACTGAACAAAAACATCCGCCGGTTGCTGTTATTGGAGACAGTACTTTTATTCACAGTGGCCTGACCGGTCTGGCTGACCTTGTATACGCAAAAGCAAACGCTACGGTTGTGATTGTTGATAATGATATTACTGCTATGACTGGTGGACAGGATCATCCTCACAGCGGAAAAGACCTGATGGGTAATTCGACCGGTAAGATTGACTTTGAGAAGATCGGTGAAGCGCTTGGTGTTGAGAAGATTGTAAAGATTGATACTTACCAGTTCGATAACGCTGTTAAGCTCCTCAAAGAAGCTGTTGAATTTGAGGGACCTTCGCTGGTGATCGCGCATCGTTCCTGTGCACTCTTCCCGACACGGATCCAGCCTGAACCATATTATATCACTGACGAATGTAATGGTTGTGGCGCCTGCCTGAGGATCGGATGTCCGTCAATCTCTGTTTCAGGTGAAAAGACTGCTAAAGGTCTCGAAAAAGTGAAAATTAACCCGGATGCGTGTACCGGATGTACCCTTTGTGTGCAAGTCTGCCCGATCAATGTTATTCACCCGATTCGTGTGGAAGAGGAGGTGCCGGCATGAGTGATCAGATAACGAACGTACTGGTTGTGGGTGTTGGCGGACAGGGTGTTATCCTCGCCTCAAATATCCTTTGCGAAGTAGCGCTGCAAGCCGGCCACGATGTAAAAAAATCGGAGGTTCACGGGATGGCCCAGCGAGGTGGTGTTGTTTCCAGCCATATCCGTTTTGGACCTAAAGTTTACAGTCCGCTGATTGCTCTCAGCGCGTCCGATGCTGTCCTCGCTTTTGAAGCCTCAGAAGCATTACGCTGGGCGCATGAAGTGAAAAAGGAAGGATCATTGTTTGCTTCAACACAGACAATCATTCCTCCCACAGGTGGCGACAGGAAGGCGAAAAAGTACCCTGAAAATCCGATCGAGGATGCGAAAAAGGTCTGCCAGGGACGTGTAGTTCCCATCGAAGCTGACAAAATGGCGATTCAGCTAGGAAATAGCCGGTTAACCAATACGATCCTGCTTGGTGCCCTTTCACACGGCTTGGATATCGACCTGGATATCTGGAAAGAAACAATCTCGAAGATGGTTCCACCAAAAACGATCGATCTTAACCTGAAAGCTTTCGAAGAGGGAAGAACTGCTGTTAAATAGAGAAAATATTTATTATTTCCATATGGCCCTGTTAGCTCGTCTAACAGGGTTTCATTGTTTACATGGTTATTTCGCGGATCAGCTTATAGTCCGGGATTAGTACTAAATTTGAGTAGTTCTGTTACCGAGTGGAAATTCAGTCATATATGTGATAATATTCTGGAGTCAGGTTATTTATTAAATGCGGGAAGTGATAATGGATAGCGAAACTGAAAATAGCGGTATTGATCTCGATATGGACTCTAATCCTCTCCGATTAAATTATTCACTGGTTCATGAACTTTTGGTCGACTTTATCGCCAGTGAAATTCACAGGGCAGGGCTTGAGAAGGCAGTGGTAGGACTGTCAGGTGGGATAGACAGCGCGCTTGTGCTGCATCTGACTGTTGATGCTCTTGGACCAGGAAACGTGCTGGCTATAATGATGCCACACAGCTCATCAAATCCCGATTCCAGGGCGGATGCGGAACAGGTTATCAAGGATACAGGGTGCCGTTCAAAGCTGGTAGATATTTCACCCATGGTTGATCCATACATCAAAAAGTATACAGGTGACGACAATCTCCGCCGTGGTAACGTTTTCGCAAGGATGAGAATGATTGTTCTCTACGATCATTCTTCCGAGGAAAAAGCTCTGGTTGTTGGGACAAGTAATAAAACTGAACTATTGCTGGGATATTCTACACTATTCGGCGACTCAGCTTACGCCATCGGTCCAATTGGTGATTTATATAAAACACAGGTGCGTGAGTTGTCTGCGCATATCGGTGTCGCAGACCAGGTAATTTCTAAACCACCAAGCGCGGATCTCTGGATGGGTCAAACTGATGAAGAGGAACTGGGAATCACCTACGCCGATGCCGACCGGATACTGATACAACTTGTAGATAACAGGGTTCCGCCTGAAACCCTGGTAGAACGTGGGGAGGATGAGGATACCGTGATGGGCATTCTTCGCAAGATCAGGGCTACCCAGTTTAAAAGAACTCCGCCACCTATACCAAAAATATCTTCACGCAGTTTCGGCCATGACTGGCTCTATGCACGCGATTGGATGACTTAATGAAACGTGGTTCTGAGAAATCCGTCAGTTCATCAGGTGATTCGAAATCCAGGTATTCAATTGATGAAGAGATTATCGGGGGTACATTATATCTGGTTGCTACTCCCATCGGAAACCTGAACGACATCTCGTTTCGTGCTATCCATATCCTCGAAAATGTCAACCTTGTTGCGGCAGAGGATACCAGGAGAACCAGGCAGTTACTTGAACGGTTCGGGATATCTGCTTCATGTTTGTCCTACCATGAGCATAACGCGCAAAAGGTTATGCCGGGATTGATAAAAAGTTTGCTGGATGGGACATCAATCGCGCTGGTTAGCGATGCCGGCAGTCCGACTATTTCCGATCCTGGATTTAAGCTGGTACGTGAAGCCGTTGAAAAAGATATAAAAGTTGTTTCAATTCCCGGTCCCAGCGCCGTAATTACTGCCCTGGCAGCCAGTGGATTACCGACCGACAGGTTTGCCTTTGAAGGATTTTTACCACGGAAAAAGGGCAGGCAGACAAGGTTGAAGGAACTTGCGGAAGAACCACGTACAATGATCTTTTTTGAGTCGCCTCTTCGGTTGAAAAAAACACTCAACGACCTTGCTGAATACCTGGGTAAAAGCAGGTCAGCCGTAGTCTGCCGTGAACTGACAAAAAAGTTCGAGGAGTTCAACCGCGGAAGCCTCGAAGAATTGTGTCAATTTTATGAAGCACGTACACCCAAGGGTGAGATAACCCTGGTTATAGAAGGCAGGGGTAAACAGAAAACAACTAAAAGCACTAATAAATATGCCTGAATCTTACAGAAAAGTACGAGTCCTGATAAATCCTAAATCGGGGCTATGGTGGTCGAAGGAGGGTGTTCGACGGGCTATTGATGATTGCTGGGATGTGGGAGGTATCGATCTAACATACCAGATGAGCAAAAATCCGGTCGATGGTCAGAAAAAGGCAAAGCTGGCCGTGCAGGATGGTGTGGATACGATCATCGTCGTTGGGGGCGATGGCATGGTCAACACTATCGGCAGTGTCCTGGTCAATACAAGTACCGCCCTGGCTGTAATTCCCGCTGGAAGTGGTAATGGTTTTGCCCGGCATTTTGATATTTCCCTGAATCCTGAGAAAGCTGCCGAAAGCCTGGCAAAAGGTAAACGGCAGAAGATTGATGTCGGTTTTGTAAATGGAAATCCCTTTTTTATTACATGTGGCCTGGCATGGGACGCTGATATTGTTGAAGGATTTGAAAAATCGCCGGTGCGGGGAATTCTGCCTTATATGCTGGCCGGGATATACAGTTATTTCACCTATGAACCGCAGGATTTTGTTATAGAAATTGATGAAGTGAAAATTGTTGTTGCCAAACCCTTGGTATTAACGATAGCAAATATGACTACCTATGGCGGTGGGGCGATGATAGCACCGGATGCATGCCCTGACGATGGAAAAATGGAACTGATCTCAGTTGAAAAAGGTGAGCCTGTGCAATTATTAACACAAATCCATCGTCTTTTTGATGGATCGATTAAAGAGGCATCAATAGTAGAAACAAGAAAATTTAAGCGGTTAAGAATTATTCGAGAACGTCCCGATCCGATACAGGTAGATGGAGAACTACTGCAGGTTGAGAAAGATTTTCATATTGAAGTCAAACCACTTTCATTACAGGTGATTGTTCCCCAATAGGATCACCTTGTACAAATGGAGAAATAAATGAAGTTGTTACGTTACGGTTTAAAACTTTTAGTTTTATTATCAGCTGTATGTTTCTTGATAGGTTGTGGGGGAGAGCAGGAATACAGCGGACTTTCCTCGAATGTAAAAAAGCTGTGGGAAGATCATCCTTCTCCATGGTCTGTTGAGGAAGCTCAAGCTGCTGCCGACGCGGCAAAAAAAGTATTGAATAAACATCCTGAAGATATCCAGGTCGAGTTTTACTACCAGGACAGGATGAATACCGCCGACAGGGAAACACTGCGGAAAGAATACTCGGATAAGGCGGAGAATAATCCTGATAATCCACGAATTATCCTGCTGAATGCCATGGTTGCGGGTAGAAGCTCAAACGTTCAGGAAATGGTTGAAAAGGCGATAAATCTTGCCCCTGAAGACGCTTATGTCCTGGCAATGGCAGCTTACCTTGTTTCCAGGACCAGCCAGGAAAAAGCCGCAGAATACGCAAGACGTGCTGTCAGCCTGGATCCAGAAATACCCATCACTCGTTCGGTTCTCGCCCAGGCGGAACTACTAGCCGGAAACTTTGAACAGGCTGAGGTTAACGCACGTGTGGCATTTGAAACCAATCCATACGATTTCAACTATGCCCGGATCCTGGTGAGCATTTATGAGTCCGGTACCGATCCAACTGACGCTGATCAGACAATTATCAAAGTGACTCGTGCATTGGATGTACTGGAGCACTTCCTGGTCAAGAATCCTAATCACCCGGGTGCGATCCGTGCAATTAGCAGGCGGTACCGTAGCCTCGGTAACCTGTCACGGGTGCTTGAACTGAAAAAACCGGCAGCATTGGAACGGCCGGATGAGGGATGGGCGCTGTATGATCTCGCGGAACTGTACGCGGAGATGAATCAGCCGGATAGTTGTATCAGGTACCTATCGGTAGCGTCAGACGAAGGTTTTAACGATTATCACCTGGTTCAGATCGATGTGAGAAATCCTAGTAACCCATTTAACCTGCTGGAAAAATACTGGCATGTTTCCAGGGGCGAAGGTAATCCTTTTGCAGATGACCCCGACCTGGTGCAGGATCAAAATTTTGCTGTCCGGATTACGAAAGATTTTAAATCTGTTATCCAGAAGATGAAGAACTACCAGAAGGATACGGTTGAGGAAAGGAGAGCGGAGGTATTATCGGAACGCCTCGATATTCCGGCGCCTGATTTTTCCTGTTTAGATACCGAAGGTAACGAGTTCAACCTGACAGATCTTCGTGGCAAAGTAGTCGTCCTGGATTTCTGGGCTACATGGTGCGGCCCGTGCAGAATGGCAATCCCACGTCTTCATGATCTTTATAAAGACAGGATTGCTAAATCCGGTGA
>JANQEY010000119.1 GCA_028278125.1 bacterium
AATCATGAACAATTTTTGGTCGACCGTTCGGAAATGGATCACCTACGCCTTCTGTCAGAAATTTATAATCAGCTTTTACTCGCTCTGATATTTTGGATAATACTCTTAGACTTATGCCCTTTTTGTCTGTTTCAACCTTCGAGATATGGTGATATGTAATCCCCACCAGGTAAGCTAGTTCTGCTTGACTGATTGGAGGAATACAAAGCATTCTAATCATCTTTAATCTTACCCCTACTCCAGGAGCGATGTTTCGTACTTCAGACATATTAATCCTCTTGACAGGTGCGAATATTCGTACTATGTTAGTACTTGATTAAGCAAACTTGTTACTTCTACACTGGGGGAGTAAATGGATCATCGCACTCGAAAAGCCCTCCTTATTCTGAGTGGCGTTCAACAAATCGACATAGCCAGAAAACTTGGCATACACAAAAGTGTCGTTACTAATGTGATGAAAGAAAGAATTCAATCAGATCGCGTACAAAAGGCGATCGCCCGTGCTGTTAAACGACCAGTACGTGAACTGTTTCCGAACAAGACTAAACGCGGCAGGAAGCATCGTCGAAGGGTTGCGGCCTAGCAACTATCCAAGGGCAAATATAGCTATAGACATTATTACAGGGAAGAGAGAAGTGGAGTTTGTAGACATTAATCTCGCGGTTCATTACCTGAGCATTGGGGTGGCGATTATCGCGTTGGCTGCTTTACTGATCCTGGTATTGAGGAAAAGTAGCTGCTGGTATAAAAGTGCTGTTGATCTAAATGAACTTCCTACGCTGTCCGAGACAGAAAATGACACTGGATCCCTGATCAAATCGGGGATGAAACCCTATTTCCCGGGATACACTGATCCCGGGCTACCTAATGACAGGGGCACCCAAGACCGGGATGACGCCATTGAATTTGAGTACCGTCCTGATGATCGTCCAAAATTCATTCCTCTTGAAGAAAGCCGTGTTCGTCCTACCAGCTGGGGGAAGGAATGAAAAAATCGTTGATGAGATTTCCGTTTGTCACGATTCAACGGCTAAATAACGAGGTTACTGCCTGGCGACGCAGCTATAATGCCATATTGACCAGGTACAATCTTCTATATGACGCCTACCTGTATATATGTAAAAGAGCAAAGATCAATCCAGTACTTCCATTCGACAAGAGACAACTTTTTATACAAAGGATGAGCCGAAAAACAACGATCTTTTCATCCAAGCAAATGTCCAGACTTGTGATACCGCACGACACGAGGGTAAATTAATGTTTGTCGAAAACCATAAACTTACTCCTCGTGAGCGTCGTGCGTACAATTTAGGCTGCCAAATGTACGAGATAGCAAAAGCTACTCTCTCACATCTAGAAGATCTCGCTGAAGCGCATGGCCTGGTTAATGATGAAGCTATCCAGGCTGTTGCTTTCCATTTAAACCAACTCATCAGGTTCAGCCGGGTTTTAAAAGACGAACCTGCACCGATGACCTACACAACACAATACATCATCCACGAGATGCAGCGTCATTCACGTGAATTGGAAACCGTATTGTCAATTCACATAAGAAACCTTTACCCGGGATTTGGCGGCGATGTCCCGAATCCATTGGAACAATTAAAAGAAGCTTCCGAAAGATCGAACGATAAAACAACGAGTGATTTATAGAGAATACTCCGGGGGTACAATGAGTAAGAAGATGAAAAACGGGATGTTAGGTGAAGCGATATTTCGTTTCCTGAAGGACAATCACGGGATGCGACGGGCGCTGTTCCCCGAAATGGATGATAAGCGAAAAGAACAGTTCTTGAAGAACCTCGACCGTAAGCTTAATCCACATGACGATGGGGCAAGATTGAGTGTGGGTGAAGCGGAAGACCTGGTCATGCGAATCCGACAACATGGGGGAGAAATTAAACCCTATATCGAACCCGCCATCCGGATCGTCTGCGGTGATGGAAATGATTCGTACGCTCTTGACGGCTTCGTTGACGACGAAGTAATCCATATTGTCCGCGAGGTTACGAAGCCTGAAGCATCCAGGAAGCCAGTGAAGGAATTAACCCGTGACGATTATTTCAAATGGTACAGCACTTTCCATAGAGCAAAACAGGCTTGTGAGGCTGCCCTTGCTGAATTGCAGGAGGGTGCAAAGCACATATTCAGTGAAGGTGATGAATCTTAACGACACTGGATTCCGGGTCAAGTCCGGAATGACAACAAGAAACAGTAGTTGAATGTCTTGCTGGTGCGGTGATTCGGGTTGTGAGAAGTTGTATCACCAGGTATTGAAGGTTCGCTTAGCACGGTTAAAGAGGCAGTTGAAAGAGACGGTGATGGAGATGAAGCGTGAGTGTAAAGCATCAAGGGGCGTTATCGACTGCAAAAGTATTGGAAGTGCTAATAATGGAACTGGAACCTTTGAGGACAACAGAGATCGGCAGAAAAGCGGTGATAAGCCGGGATCAATCAGGAAGGATACTGGAAACCTTGGCAACAAGGGGCTTGGTTAAGAAGAGTTCTGATGGATGGTTTCTGGGTAGTGAATTTGAGAAAAGAATGATCAAAAGAGTAGCTGATAAAAAGAGCAGGGCAAACGAGATGATAAGCAAAGGTCAGACGTTGTTTAGTGAGACTGACAGGTTAGAGAAGCTGGCCAAGATAAGATAAAAGTGCATGCACGGTGCATGCATTTGATTCACGGTGAATCAGAAATGGGAGGTAAAATGGGGGAAGTTGAATTAAGTCTGCAGAACTTAAATATAACAGCATTATTGGCAGAACCTGAGTATTTAGATGGTGAAACCAAGGAAGAGCATAGACAGCGCTGGGCAATCGCACTTAATAACACATTGGTACGAGCTGCTGATTTAATGGCGACAATTCTTTGGGAAATGCGTGAACATGGGCTTTATCGAGAGTTGGGTTTTAAATCAATGCGCGCTTTCATGCATTCAGAGATGTGTCCAGTATCTCAAGGTCACGGTGCGAAAATGATGGCTGTTATTGATAGATATCATGATGAAATTGGAATGGAAAAAACGCTGAGTTTAATGGGTGAACTAGGCATAAGTAGAATGTATAGTGCAGCAAAAGCTGAATATAACATTAAAGAGGTAGATGACTCTGTAGAGTTTATCGATGCAGACAGTGGGGCAGTTATAACACTGGCTGAATTAAAAGATTTAGGTGCTCATGGAGCGGCTGAGAGGTTGCGAGATTTGAGAAAAGTCCACCAGGAAACGAAAGATGAGTTGGAATCTGCTGAAATCGAGATTTGCGAGCTGAAGGATCAACTTAAGATGGCGTCAGGTGCCAATGAGTTGGAATTGAAACAGAAGATCAAGGCGCTTGAAGAAGAACTTGCGGAATTGAAGGATAAGAAGATCCTGGAAGCTGACCTGGAAAGCCAAATGGACAAACACATAAAGTCGATCGAAAACGCGGTTAATGGATTATGTGATTTCAGTGGGAGATTGTTGCATCAGCCAGTGGTTGAAAAACTGGCTAGTTGCATTGGTGGGGCTCAAATCATGCTGCGGAAACTGCAAAATGAATATGAGATGGGGGTTGATTGATTCCCGGGATATGCAGAATAAACCCTGTCATCCAAGCTGACAGGGGCACACAAAAGAAAAACTGCCGGGGGGTTAATAAACCCTGTCTACAAAGCTGACAAGGGCACCCAAGGAGGGAAAGATGAAGGGATTTAAAATAGTTGTGTTGATCGCAATGGTTTTGGTGTCTGCCGGTTATTGCCTGGCAATGGATAAGTTCCAGAAGGAAAAGACTGTCCAGGAAATGTTTGAAGAGGCTTTTGAAACACCTGGTGATACGGCATATGTCATAATACCTGAGGGCATATATAATGAGTATGCGGCTTACCGTCATACAAAACCGGTGGTTGTGGTAGGTGATGGCGAGGTGATCTTCGACGGTTCACTAGAACAGATGACCATTTATGTTTGTAAAAGTGTAACAATCAAAAACATAACCTTCCGTAATAATCTAGCCGGATTCCGAAATGCTGCCCTGAATATCACAAAATGCAGGAATGTATTGATTGACAGTTGCCGGTTCATCAGCAACAAATCTATTGGACTGGATGTGAACGGATCGGAGGGTGTACGTGTCATCAATTGCATCTTTGATCGAAATGGATTCAACGGATCAACTGTAAGCAAATGCACAGACTTCCTGATGGAGAATTGCGAGTTGTCGTATAACGGCTGGCGAACAAAGGTTGCATGGAACTCCGCTGCAGTAAAATTCTATACCTGTACAGATGTGATAGTCAGGAATACAATAGCACATCATAACGCAGAACTGGCCAGGACAATCTGGTTTGATGGTCTCTGTATTAACGGCCTGGTAGAGGGTTGTACACTCATCGATAACGACGGTTGCGGATTGTTTTTTGAATGGTCAAAGGGGCCGCTGGAAATAAGGAACTCAGTGATAATGAATAATGACTACCACGGAATCCTTATCGGTGGGGCTGATTATGTGACTATCAAAAATTGCAAGATAATCGATAACCAGGAATACGCAATTTTTGTTTCCACTTTTGATATGGAAAAAGAGGAGACTGTTACCGAGACGGCTCATACGACCGTGATCGGGAATGTGATACAAGGGAAACCTTTCGGTTATTGGATGACACCTGAAGAGCTGGAACAATTCAAGCACGGTGTAGAGACTGATTACTCAGGATTTATGAAGGATTAAGGACACCTTTAATAAGGACTGAGATTGCTTCGCTTCGCTCGCAACGACACTCTAGTGATTGATAAAACAATAAAATCCTGTTAGACGAGCTAACAGGGGCATAAAAACCTTAAAGACACTGGATTCCGGATCAAGTCGGGGACGACACCTATGAAACCCGACAATGATGTCGGGCCACCCAAAAGTGGAGATAAAGGATGCCGTTGAATACTCCGCGGGGGGTAAAGAGACATACGGTACCGTCGAGCCTGATAGTGGAGTTTTTAGAGGAACGTTCAGGTACGGCTCACGGGAACTGCCTGAAGGGGGGAAGTGTCACCCGGACAACCCTGGCAAAACAATACGCGCAGCGTGCCAGGGTGTCCGTCGGCACTTTTTATCGGCATGTAAGAAAATATGAGTTTGAACAGGCTGTTCTTCCACATAGAAAAAAACGCTCAGATGCAGGTAAAAGCTACCTGGATATAGATACTGTCGTTCAGCTGGAGAGGATAAGCCTCGAGTGTGCTGATCCTGTCAGCGGTCACCGTTTGCCGATGGACATCGCCGTTCGTAAGGCTGTAAAACGAGGCATACTGGACAATGAAGTGCCGGCATCAACAGTTCACAGAAGAACTCGTGAACTTGGTCTACGCAGGTTACCGGCATTCAGGCGACTGGAAACGCTGCGTCCAAATGAGATACACCATATAGACGCGTCTGGATCACGCTGGTTTGAAGCTGTGGATGTGGTTTATGACAGTGAGGGGAATGAGGTTGACTACATGATAGAAGTGCGTCATGAGCCTAATCAACGTCATTCGAAGGACTGGAAAAAACTTGGTGGATTGAACCTATGGATCGTGCAGCTGGTGGATGATTTTTCGAGATGCAAATACGCTGAATATGTTATCGGGCAGGGTGAATCTGCATACCTGATGCTGGGTGTGATTGAACGTGCCTGGCGTGGTGATCCCGAGCTGCCGTTCATGCATATGCCTCACGCTGTAAACATGGATCATGGCGCATTGAGACGAAGGCGAGAAATGCCTGAATTTTTCGCCAGGCTGGATACTGAAATTATGCCAAGGATGCCGCACCAAAGCCATGTTGGCGGAAAGGTGGAACGACAGTTCAGGGTTGAAAAAACAAGGTTTGAACAGAGTTTCGCTGATACACCCGGAATGAGGTTGACATTAAGCGAACTGAATCACCAGTTCAGGAATTTCCTGATTGAAGAGAACCGGAGAACTCACCCGATCCATACAACGATGCTTCGTTCAGAGTTGTATACCAGAATTGTGAACGATCCTAATGTGCGTGCAGTTCCTGATAACCTGATGACATTGCCTTTCCGTCCTGAAACCCGTGTAGTTAACAGGAATGGGGAAATATCGTTCGAGGGTGTCTATTACAAAGTAGACCTGCGGCTATGTGGGAAACGTGTCCTGGTATTCAAGAGCTTGGACGGGAAGTTGTGCATGACTGATCCATTGGACGGTGAGGGCAGGTTTACCGAACTGATTGCCGGTATGAGGTCAACTCCTTATTACGATTCACGAAGAGAAGGCGACAGATGGGCACACAGGTATAAACCCAGGTCATTTGACCATGATACCCTGCAAGAGTTGGCTGAGAAGCGTAGACATCGTGACGGTGAAGGATGGCCTGCAAGCGAGCAGATATGGGAAGATCCTGAACAAAAAACAGTTGTGCTGCCAGTGGAACGTGAAAGGCCGAAGGTGTTCAGTCCTCACCTGGAAGCTGAAAAACAGGCCAGGGAATTCAGGAGTGTGATGGAAGCGAAGTTGTGGATTAGTGAATATGGACTGGGGAAGCCGTTGAGTGAATTGTCAGGGAAGTCATTGGATGAACTGAACGATTTGTTGTCTGCGACGCTGGAAAGGGCTGTAATAGCGGAATGGTGTCATAAGGTGAAGGCGAAGACGGCTTAAAAGAAACCCGACTTGCGAGTCAAGTCGGGCCACCCGATGGGTAAACCCTGTCATCAAAGCGGACAGGGGCACCCGAGGAGGGATTAGATGTATAGTAGATCAGTAGATACACCGAGAAGGCTGGCGGTTGATGTAGCTGGATTTTTTAGGTTCGATTTTACGCCGTTTGGCCTCTTGACCGGTCCAGAAGAGTTCCTTGTTACAAGGGCACATAGCAACCTTCTGAAGATCCTCCTTGGGGCTGCTAAAGCAGCAGATGTAGTGGCTGTTATGGCTGAGCCGGGTAGCGGAAAAACTGTAAGCCTGGCGTGGGCAATGTCTGAACTGGAAAAACAGGGTATCAAGGTGGTAAAAATCGATCCAACGGACAGCGAAAGATTCACCATAGCAAAACTGAAACGCGAAATTCTGCACGGTTTAGGATTAGAAAAGATACCTGTAAATATAACCGATTCAAGGTTCCGGAAAGAACTGGCAAAAGCAAGTAGAGGAAAAAACCTGGTTCTTGCACTGGACAATGCTCACGGATATGACAGAAGAACACTGGTAGCGTTGAGAAGGGTGAACGAACGACCGTTTGCAATGCGTCAGAGGATGGTTGGAATAGTCCTATCAGGCTACCCGACACTTGACAGCAAGATATCCGGGACTGGGGAGCTAAATTCCAGGATAGTCCGTTACGAGATGCAGAATCCCTCCCCAGATGATGTCCGTCCCTATGTCAAAAAACGCCTGGAAGCCGTCGGCAGCAGCCTTGAGATATTTGAAGACAAAGCATTGGATTACCTAGAAGAGAAACAGGCATCCGATTTTGAACCGTTGAAGTTCGGAGATTTAAACAGATCTTTATCCAGGGCATTGTACGAGGCTGCAACTATAGGCGAGAAGAAAATCAGCTATGAGCTGATGGTTGAAGCTGATATGAGGCCGGAGGACACATACAGCTTGTATGAACGTGCCGGTAGGCCGGACAGGTCGAAACTATCCAGGCAACTGGGTATAAACCGTGATGAATTATACAGGGAGATTCAGCATGGTGACACGTTGCAACTGGAACCGAGGAACCGATTGAGACGTCATCTAAGGTATTTGATCCAGGAACGCGAAGGGAAAGAGGCAGCGTGAAGTATGATCGTGAAAAGATATACGTATGTCCTGAATGCGATATAGTCTGGGATGCTGATGGTGATCTTGGTACAGATTGGCCAGGAAAAGGGCTGCTAGAACGCAAACTCTGTAAAGATTGTGATTTTGAAAAAAGAAATTCACTGGGGGAAAAGACGATGATTAATCAGAAACAACATGATTTTATAAAACGGATTCGTGATCTGGTGGCTGATGGTAAAAGTGCTAATGAAGCTACGAAGATTTTAATCAAAGAAGGCTTCACAAACCAACATGGCGAGGCATTAAATCCGAGTGCAGTTGGCTATCATATGACGAAGATCAGGAAGGAAAATCAACCTAAGCAGGTTACGAAAAAGGCTAAGAGTAAAACAAAACCAACGAATGAAAAGGCCAATTCATTATTTGATGAAAACGATTATATCGATTTGAAGGACAGGATTACAGGGCTTGAAGACCTAGTGGAACGTCACCTGAAAATAGCTGATCTGCGTAAACGTGTGGCTGAAATCGAGGATGGAGTAGAGGAAAAGCATCGTGAAGAACTTCGGATTCATGAACATATAAACACAGCACGTGGGATCAAGATAGCCATCGATAAAATCAGGGATCTGGCGGCTTAAAAGACAATGTATTAAGAAACCCGACTTGCGAGTCAAGTCGGGCCACCCAATAACAGGAAAAAGCCAAAGACGGGAGAAAATCTCTCATAGACAAAACAAGAAAGGGCAGAAAACATGCCGCAACAGCAACTGAAGATTGGAGTAAAGGCCGAGGATCAGAGGGCAATCGGCGGGGACAGCAATGCTGAAGCCTGGATGGATAGTGCAGACAATGGCAAGCTGACGGGTCGTGGCAAGGACAACAATGTTGTCATTCAGTTCGCTACCGGTGGAACTGAATCGAGCCCGAGCTGGGGACCTCAGATCCCGCTGAGCTCAACCGGCAACGATTTTGATGAGGATAGGCTGCAGGACGGGATTGACGCGGGATTCCAGACGAGCTTGGGCGACAGGTATGTTCTTATCCAGGTTACATTTGCCGAGGGCGACAATTACCAGTTTGAAGCTTATGTGGATGGTTCATGGGAAAATGACTGGTTGATCTAGATGGATAAGCTCAAACATTTCATGAGTGGGGGGACTGCGCAGGTGCTGCACCTGGTACTTGAAGTACTGGGTGCAGTTGCCTGGTTTTTTGTATGGCGCCACGCTAGTTATTACCTGTTATCAGTATTTATTCTTGAAGTGGTTACCATCATCGTGATGAAACGGACTGATTATTACCGTGCCTTGGGTACTTTTACACTTATACAGAGGTTTTTCTACGCTTACCTGGTAATAATGATGGCCAGAATGATAGATCCGAGTGAGGTATTAGGTTTGGTTGCTATAAGCGCTACGATTGTTCCTGCACTCATGCGATGGTTCAGATCAGGATCTATCGAAGAAATCTTCGGTGAGAATGGATTTGTAGTAAAAACTGACCGAGAATTGGGCTGGATATTTTTGGTATTGGCATTATTACCGGCGTTTTTTGTAAAAGAGTTTTTATTGGCACCGTCATGGGTATTGTCAATCCTGATGGCGGTTTTTCTGTTACCTAAATCGTTAATTGAGAAACGGAAAGTTGTTGATGGTGAACCGGATCGAAACCAGGTTTCGAGTAAAACCTGGATAATGGGTTATGATGTTTGCTGGTTATTAATCGGAGTGTTCTATTGCACGAGTCTGTGGCATGGTTAGAGGTAGACGGACAGTTGCTGGAAGTTCCTGTCGAATTTGTACGGTATTCCCAGGAGTGCAGATGTTTACTGGTTATTACGAGTCCGTTACCCGGCAAATTGACAAGTTTCGACCTGCCGATCCGCGCAGACATACCAGAGAACGGCACGGATATACTTCATTCAGTTCAAGCGTTTGACCTGATACTAAGAGAAAAATCAAATAGAACAATTTTAAAGGTAAAGCTACCATCATTTACACCACGAATGTGGTTCACAAAAAGCATTAGACATGCACTAATTGGGGGGAAGGTGTGACAGCACGTTACATGAAATTCATTGAGGCACTTAAAAAAGAGGGTGCGATCGGTTATGAAAAGCAGGTCAAGTTCAGGCGGCTGGAGGTTGGTTTTGACAGCAAACAGGCTTGGAATGTATTCAGCAGATTGCTGACGTTCGAGAGGATGATCAATCCTGCAGAGGAGGTCGTTTTACAAGGGGAAGACGGATATTTCCTCGCTCGAACAGATCTAAATGAACGCAAGATTGACCTGGAGAAGTTTGCTAACTGGCGACGTGAAAAAGCCGATCACCTGATGCGTGTTGTTTACGAAGCGGAATCCGCCTGGCGCAAAATCGAGGAGACTATGCGTAGCGGTGGCATCCCCCGGAAAGTTTTTAACTAATGGAGGATGAGATGGACCAAGAAATTAAAAATGATACTGGCGAAATGACCGATCCGATGACTTTTCATCGGATCAGTGAAGCGGTGAGAAATGCAGGATTCAAATGGGAGAATGACCTTTTGCAGATAGTAGGTGTCCGTGGACATATGCATTGCATTGAGGTCGAAAATCAACCTGATCTTTACAACGATTCGATTTACGTGATTGAACCGACCTGTGTTGTAACCAACAAGGTTGAGGTTTTTCCGGCGACTGTCGATCCTGGAATTGTTGAGGATCCAAACTGGAGAGGATTGGCAAGACTGGCTGTTGGACAATATCAGTACAAACGTGGAATTCACAAAGGCAAGCATGCCGCATTGGTTCAGAACGGCCCAGTGACAGTTGAAAGGCTAGATCCTGAAACCCGTAAAATTAATGGCATAGAGGCAGGTTGGTTCGGGATAAACATACACCGTGGCGGATATGGTAAAAAGGTAGGTGAGTGGTCTCATGGCTGCCAGGTAATCCCGATGCCACACTGGGAGAAATTCTGGGACTTGGTAGAAAACTGGGATCATGATGTATACCGTTACACGCTACTGGAGGCAGCATGAGAAAAGGACAAGTAAACCTGAATGATCTCAGCCCTGAACTTCGAAAAAAAATCCTGGAAGAGCAGGAGGCGAAGCAAGCCGAGGTGAAGGAACGAAAAGACGCTGAAGCCAGGACGAAGATTCTCGAGGGACAGATTGCCAGGAAGGGAAGATCATTGCTGAATATGCAGCAAAAGTCGATCGAATCACATGACCAGTTTGTCAAAGAAGCAATTGAAGCCCGTGACCAGATTCAGGAATTACTTGGAACAGGTAAAAACATCTTCACTCCACTAGGGAAAACATTTGAACGTAAGGATTGCCTATATAAAGTCGAAATTGTGATCCGTAGTGTGAATAAACTCGATCCGGTGAAATCTGAACAGGCTAAAGCATTACTTGATGAGGTTATTTCTGAATTCAAACAGAAAGAGGATATGGACGAAATTGTCCAGGAACTAATGGGCTTCCTGGTTGAAGTGTTTGCGAAAAAGAAGAGAACATTCACATACAATTCAGCGATCCATAATTTCCTGGCTCGGAAGTTTACTGATATCCGGTTGATCCAAGCCCAGGACATCATCAGGGATGCCTTTATAGCCAGTGAACCGTATTACACTGCACGTCACTGGGCGAGGGAATCGAAGGAAGAATCCTATGTACTTATACCGATTAATTACCGGCGTAAGGCAGAGGTGACGGCGGCTGTGATCCAGAAGAGACGGGACGCTAAAAGGGCTAAGGCTCAGGGTGATACGGCGGTTGCTGCGCAGGCGGGGTGATTTTAAACGACGCTGGATGCCGGATCAGGTCCGGCATGACACCCTCCCGGGATACGCTGATCCCGGGCTACCTGGAAAACAATAAAACCCTGTT
>JANQEY010000132.1 GCA_028278125.1 bacterium
GATTACGGTCCAGTCATAAGAATAGCTGTTGCCTGCTGCTGACACCCTGCTGGTCGACCAGGGATTTAAGGCATCACACACAATAAACACTGCTGGAACCTACCAGGTGGAAATGAAGATTTATCAGTTGCCTGATAGGTCCACTCCCATCCATACCGTGCTTAAATCAACCAAGATTGTTGTTTACAATCCTCCTCTCCCCGGGGCAGATCGCCTGATGTTTATTTCAACTGCCGGCGGAGGAGGATTACCTGCAGCTAAGAAAGAAGTCATTTTCGATTCCTCCACGTTTGATGTAGATCGCTATCCTTTAGTCAGCACCAGTCCGGTTGATGAGGCCGACACAGACGTTTTCGGAGGGTTGCTTGACGTGATCACACTCACAAACAATCTGAAATTAAGCAGTTCAGGGCCTGAGGCAGTGCCAGTCCGGGATGGAAGCATAGACTCAGCGCACAGCCAGGCTGTTAACAACAAACGTATATTTATTCACATCGGAATGGGTCAACCGTTCATTGGTACAGCTACATCGGGCGGATTAAAAATGTCCGTTGGAGGAAAACCATAACGTCTGTTTATTTTTACCAATACCATCATTCAATGATCCTTAAGAGGTCAACAATGCGAAAGGCACTGTTTGTAGGTTTTTTATTACTCACCATATTCTCATTTTGTTTTGGAACCTCCCTGGGAAATCTAAAAAGACGAACTGTCCCGGCTTTGGATCCAACCTGGGCTAAACTGGACGGGGGAAGGAAATACCGTGATAACTGGCGGGGATTTGAACAACCCCATTCCAGATTGATCAGTCGTTATACTTCCGATATCCCTGAGGACATCTATACTCAAACACCACAGGACCTATTTTTGGAGGCTGCTAATGAATTCCGAACTGTTTTAGAGACGTCAGTCGATCCTGACGAATTGGAACAAGCAGAATGGGGACTACAGGAAGCGCTCAATGAATTTATGACTGGGCAATTGCTGATAGGTAATGATGTTCTGGTTCAAGGATTGAGAGTAAGATTTCCAGTTGAGGGAGATATGGACGATC
>JANQEY010000173.1 GCA_028278125.1 bacterium
TTGCCGTCCTTATTTACATCTATCGCAACAACTCTATCGACTCCCGTGTTACTGCCATCATCAAAAATCGTAGCTTCCTGAAACGACGGAGGAGCATTCGGTGCAGGATTACTTATGACGGTAAACTCAAGAAAATATCCATTCGTTAAGAATCCACCACCCATACTCCTTACATCGGATGACAAAGTTATCTGGATAGTTTCTCCCGCCTTAAAATCAGCAGAAGGATCAAATGTGATGACGTTGGTAGCACCTCCAGAGATGGTACCATTGATCTCTCCTGTTTCACTTCCAATCACCAACACAGTTGAATTGTCCAGGGTAAAAGGGTCCACATTTTGATCAAATGTTATTGTGATGTTATCGCCAGCATTAACGCCAGTTCCGTTGCTTCCGGGAGTCGTTGAAACCACGCTCAACGGGGTCATCGTTCTTGTGTCTAACGCCAAGTATTGCGGGTCGGTGATATTGGTTGATTGAACCACTTCAAACGGATCATCATTGTAGCTTATCCTGACGATCTGATTATTGGCTCCATCCACCACATACATCATTTCATTCTCAGTATCCAGCTCAATATCTTCAGGCTCTGTCAACTGCGTGGATATTGTTACCTCGTTAGTGCCGTCAAGATCAGATCGTAATATGACTCCATTGGCTGTCCAATACATATGATTTCTGAAAACATCTAATGCAAGCCCCCGAAAAACGGTTGTCCCCGAAGTAATAAGGTTTTCCTTATCAGTACCATCTAAATTCGCTCTCCAAATCTGAGGAGTCCCGGAGTCGTTAACCAGGTAGTAAATTTTTCCTTCTGATTCACTGATTTCAATGTCTCTTGGGCTTCCAACATCTACCAAATCCTCACCATTTGTTCCGTCGAAGTCAATTCTTCGGATTTTTCCATTGTACGAGTCACACCAATAAACTTTGCCATTGTTTCCGTCCACATCAATCCCTAAAAATGGTCTTGCTGAAGCACCACTTTCATCCAAAACGGTGTTTTCTGCTGTGAATGTTGCATCTCCTATTCTGCCACATCTGACCTGCCCATCAGTATCAGTCCAAAAAACCATGTTATTTACTTTGTCGACAGCAATACCTTTGATGTCAACTGAAAAGCCCGAATAATATGCATTTTGACCATTGGCCCCTGTAAGCATATCCACACGGTCAATTTCATCATCGAAGGTGCCCGTTTCATCAGTCCAATAAGCTTTTGGTGGTAAAGTACCCTTGGTCCCTGTTACCGGAAATACAAAGTTCAATTCATTGGGATCGTTGGTTTGAATAGCAATTGTCCCATTTGCTATTCCATCTGACAATGCTAAAAGCTCTGAAGTAAAACTGGCTGTTGAGCCTGCCGTAACTGTGAAAGAGGTAGACGTTGTTATTGAAAAATCTCCGGTGGTGACAATGTCTGAAACTACCAGGTCATCAAATCCAATGTTTTCAATGGTGAATGTTAATGGTTTTGTTGTTGCAATAGGTGTATGCCCAAAATCCACAGGTTTAGGTTGTCCGTCAAATACTTCCGGAGCTGAAACATTGGTCCCAGAATAAACAGTTATTTCAGGGGCTGGCACTTGCGCTCCTGAGCTAACCCAGTTGGAGGAAGTTCCGGTTAAAGCAAATGAACCCAGTGTTCCATCATAGGAGTTCGTAGAGCGATCAATCAGTGTGGTAAAAGCTGAGTTCGAGCCACCTGCAAAGCCCTGGTTAAAATCGTAATAGGCGTTAAGGTTTGCTTCATTTCCAACTAAATCTGTAAACATGTTGGCCTGGATCTCAGCTTCAGTTCTTGCTATACCCCATATCCTTACATCATCGATTTGACCGTCGATGAAATCACTCATGGTTGAGATACCATCAAATTCCTGTCCCAATGACCAAACATCACCCGACTCAAAAGTGAAATCCGCAGTATGGGTTCCTACCTGGAGGCCGTCTATGTAGAGCGTACCTGTTGTTCCGGACCTCGTGTAGGCAATATGATGCCATGTATCGTCAGCGATAATTGGCCCGAGAATGTCAAAATCAGGGTTGATCCCCGCATCAACAACACCAAGCCTATTCTCCTTACCTGGATCCGAGCCATCGTTGATATACAATAGCAATCGGTTTAGGTTAGCTCCTCCTCCATCGTTGATGGAAAAGATGGACCCTCTTCTTGTGTCAGTGAAAACAGGTTCCAGGTTGACCCACAGTTCCACAGAGAAATTGTCCTGTGTCCCCATTGAGGTGTAACTCAAAGCTCCGCCGAGATCCACGTAATCATCAACACCATCAAAGTCCAGCGAATTTTTTGGCGTTGCGCCGGATTCCTGCCAGTTTGGATCCGTAGTAGCTGGAAAGTTTGTAAGGGTGCCATCAAAATTACTTGTCGTAAGGTCCGGCAAAGTAGTTCCCGTCGTTTCATTGAATTGGTAGTAAGCAACAAGGTTTGACTCACTTCCTGTTAACGTCCTGAACATCTGATCGCGAATGGTGGTTTGAGTAAGCGCGCTGCTCCAAATCCTAACTTCGTCCATCAGTCCGCCAAAGTTTACCGCTCCCTCATGTGTGGATCCCAGAAAGAAAGCAGGGGATGTACCTGCAGGACCAACCGGAAAGCTCATGACTTCAAGTGCTCCATTAACGTAGAAATCTATTGATCCTGCATCCTGAACAAACGCGATATGCGTCCATTCATTCGCGTTGATGGCCACAGTTCCAACCAAACTACCGGAATTGGCACCATCACTTTGAAAGAGATCCAGAAAACCGCTACTATTGATCGAAAATTGAGCAACGTTGTTTGACGTACCTTGCCAATGAGCAATAGTCTGGAAGACGGATACCGATGATGGATTGATCCATGCTTCGAATGTCATTGTGCCAGATCCCGTAAATGAGGGCGCAGTGGTAAAAGTTACATGATCATTGGTCCCATCAAAAAGAAGGGCATTGTTCTGTGCATTGGTGGAAAATGGTAGAATACAAAGAACAAGTGAAGCCCTCAGTACGGTGAGTGTAAAATTTTTCATCGAGTGGTTTTGGTAAGAAAAAAATTAACTAGCTGGTGGGCTTAGCAGAAAAGTACAAAAAAATATTGGTAATTACATATTTTTTAAGGGATTTATGTACGAAAACACCAATTTTGAAACAAAATCTCCGAATCAGGAGATGTGCCAATACTGGTTATTGATGGATTTTAGGAATGAGTAATCACCGAACAAAAATTCGCCTGGTTGATCTTATAATTTGCTCATCACTGATAGTTAAAAGGTAAAATCCTTTTTGGATTGTACTTAGATCAATTTCGATAGTCTTATTCGAAAGAAACACCGGCGTAATTGAAAGGCGATGACCTGCCATCGAGTGCAAGGAAAACATCGGTTCATTTAGTTCTACATCCTGCAAATCGATGGTCAACAAATCACCAACAGGATTGGGATATACAATGATAGTTAAATCTAAATCTTCTGCACCCAAAGGAATGTCTACCAGGTTGATCGTAATCTCTACACTTGTTATTCCCCCGTTACCGTCATTGGCTTCTACTCCCAGTATAAAAGAAGGATTTTGATCAAAATTCATTTGGCTTTCGTCGGCGACAAAAACATCACCTGTTGTGGAGTTAATATCAAAGGCACCAGTACCATTTCCTAAAACAATAGCGTACGTAAGAGGGTCTCCATTGGGATCCGTACCCGTGACTGTACCGACCACGGTCCCATTCGAACTATGTTCTTCCAGGTAAAACACAAGTGAAATATCTGGTGGGTCCTGTGCTACAAGCTGAAGACTCAAAGCAGCAAAGAGAGCGAAAAAAACGTTTTTAAGGTGTGGTCGGTTGCTGATCATTTCACCAATATGTTTTTAGTGATCACTTCATCATCATTGCTGATCTTCAACAAGTAAATACCTTGAGTTAGATCTTCCAGGTCGATTTCAATCAACTCATTTGACCGTGACAATATCCTGGAATTAGTTAAGACCTGGCTACCGCTTACCGTAAATAATTTGACTTCAAGGTCATCAAAGAGAACTCCTTGTAACTCAACAAATAACCTTCCACTGGCTGGGTTAGGATAAATCGTGACCAGCTCGTCCAGATCACTAAGACCAAGCGGGTTCTCATCAATGATGTCATTCAGGTTGATTGTGATATCTACCATAGAAACCCCACCATTCCCATCATCTGCTTGCACAATCAAGCTAAACACAGGGGTGGTTTCGAAATCGATTGCGCTCTCATCATTTACCGTAATAACTCCTGTGGTGCTTCCAATCGCAAATGCATTGTTGGTATTCCCTGAGAGAATGGAATAGGTTAAAGGATCTCCCTCAAGATCTGTTGCAACTACTGCTCCAAGCATCGTTCCTACAGGGCTGTTCTCATCCAGGTAGAAGATATAGGAAAGATCCGGTGGTTGGTTAGAACCAGTGATTTCCCCGGTTACCGGAAAAGTGAATGGATCTTCATCAGTATCATTATTATCGATGGTGATGGTAGTAGCAAATGTGCCGGCATTAGCACCATCCAAGGTAATAGAGAAGGTTTCTGTCGCTCCAATTCCAACCGTTGCAGGTATGTTTGAGACAGCATACTCTGGGTCAGATGAAATAATAGAATTAATCATCAATACAGCTGTACCAGTATTCTCAATTGCAAAACTCTGAACAATGTCATTGGTTAGTAGAGCAGTACCCAAATCCACTCTTGTTGCCTGATCATCAGTAACTGCTGTTCCTGAATTATCTGTGCCCACAAACACATTAATTTCCGGGAATGTTGGAGTAACCGTCACAGTGAAAGGGTCGGATGAAATGGTCAAGCCTGTAACAATCGTATTGGTCACTTCTAGGTGATAAGCACCTGCATCAGATATAGCGACACTCTCGATCAATAAGTTGTCGGTCGTTTGTCCAATTACCGGACTTCCATCCTTATACCATTGATATTGGTTGGCTGATCCTCCAACTGCCACGATCACATTCAAAGCGTCTCCCTCATCAAGGTTTTCGTTTGCTGGTGCGGTTACATTGGCTTGTGATATGTAATCAAAGCCTCCAGTACTAATATTCAGCTCGAGGTCATCGAACTGGAAGGCATTTCCATTTACTCTATGAGCTACTAAACTTGTAATTCCTGACATATCAGGTAAATCTTCAAAGCTATTATTTCTGATATTGAAGAATTGGAGATTGACCAGGTTTGCATACGTAGCTGGAATGACACCTGTGAACATATTATCATTGAATTCGAAATGTGTCAACGCAGTTAGATTCCCAAAATCTGGATCTAACGTTCCTGTTAGCTGATTTTCATCAAATCTCAATTGTGTGAGGTTGATCAAATTTGTTAGCTCTACTGGTACCGTTCCTGTTAGCATATTTCTATCCAAGTCCAGGAAGTCCAGGTTGATCAAAAGGCCTAGCTCCGTAGGAATTGATCCCGTAAATTGATTTCCATCAAGCGAAAGATGCGTGAGGCTAACCAGATTATTCCAAAAGGTTGGAATACTACCGGAAAGTACATTGTCCTGAAAAGACAGATAAGTCATCGCATCAAGATCCTGCAATTCTGTTGGAATTGTGCCCTCTAAATTATTATTGTTCAAACGAAGTTCAGTTACACGATTGCCTGCGGTGGTTACTCCATTCCAACCACTTACTGGATTAGATGTCAACCAGTCTGTGTTGTCAGTCCAGTTCGCACCATCAGTCGCATTATACAGTGCTTCCAATGCCAGGTAGTCTGAAATAACCACACCACCCAACAATTGTGTTCTGATATCCAATGCCAGGAACTGTGGATCCTGAACCGATGCTCCTGACTGAATTATTTCCACAGGATCATCCTGATAGTTAATTCTGACGATTGTAGCACCATCCACCACATACATCATTTCATTTTCTGGATCCACATCTATGCCTTGTGGTGAGGTGACCTGGGAACTAACAAATACCTGATTGGATCCGTCAAGATCAGATCGCGATATTCCACCAACGCTTTCTGTCCAATACACATGATTGTTCACAAGATCCAGGGCAATTCCCTCAAAGAAGGTAGTTCCAGAACTATATAGCATCTCTGGGCTTGTTCCATCCAGATTGGCCCTCCATACTTGAGGTACGAAACTTGGATTTGCTACGTAGTACATTTTTCCACCAGCCACATCGAGAGCAACGTCGCGTGGTTCGGCTATTGTTAAAAGTACTTCTGCTCCTGTGCCGTCAAAATTGACCCGACGGATCTGTCCATTTTCAGCATCCGCCCAATAGATCTTACTTGCCACACCATCCACATCCAATCCAAGGAAATCTTTCGGACTACCGCCACTTTCGTCGACGATTGGTCCACCTTCTGCGGTGAATCCCGTATCTCCCATTCTCCCACAGGCAATTTCAGCATCGGTGTTCGTCCAGAAAATCATGTTATTCACCTGATCCACTGCAATACCACGGATGTCCACAGAGAAGCCCGAGTAGTAAGGTGCCTGCGTATTAGAGCCATCCAAATCAGATCTGCTGATATCGTCTTCGAGATTTGGCGTATCGTCAGACCACCAAACTTTGTTTGAAAAGAGTCCTCTAACCCCCGTTACCGGGAAGGAAAATGTTGTCTCATCTGCATCATCACTTGTAATGGTCACAAACTCATTGGAGATGCCCGCAGAAGAAGCATTTAGCTCAACGGTAAAGTTGACACTACTGCCTGCTGATATCAAAAAAGAGGTGGCCGATGTAACGGTGAAATCCCCTCCTACCGAAATATCGGTAACATTGAGATCTAAAAAACCTGTATTTTCAATGGTAAAGGTCAATTCCCGTGTTCCGGTTATTACATCTCCATAGTTTACCGGAATGAGTTGATTATTAAATAGTTCTGGTGCTGTATTATCAGTTCCGGAATAAACGGCTATTTCAGGAATCCCGATCGGAGTGTCCGTTGTTATCCAGGTTGGAGTTGTAACTCCACCACCTGAATCCATCCACATTCCATTGAAATTACCAGTACTTCTGTCTGGCAGTATTAGATCAGTTGTTTCGTCTTGGTCAAATCGGTAGTAAGCGATCAAACCAGGCTCCAATCCCGTCATTTGAAGGCCATAATTTGTGGAAATTTCAGTCTGATTCAGTGCCTTGGTCCAGATTCTTAGCTCGTCCATTTCACCCTCGAAGAATTCAGATAAGAAGGAGATTGAGCCGATAAATGCATCCAGCCCTGTTGCGGAGGTGACAGCCGGAGCAGGGTTAACATAATTGGCGGGTGACTCTATGCCGTCCACATAAATCTTCAGCCGATCAGTACCTGTCAGTGTTCCATCAAAAACAAAAGCTACATGTGTCCAAACACCCGTAGAGATAGGGGAAAGTGTGAAGCCATTGAAACTGCCAAGATGTACGCTTATAGTTCCATCAGTTTGTACAACCATTTCGTTTCTCAAAAATGAACTGGCATATTCTGAAAAGATGGGCCTTCTGATATTAAAATCAGCCACCTTAATCCAGGATTCTATTGTTAAGTACGTAACATTATCAATTGGGAGTTGATCTCCAAGATTTACACCGTCATCAACTCCATCAAACTCCAGGGCATTGCCCGGTGGTTCGAGTGTACTTCCGAATTTTTCATTGGTATACCCTGAATTTCCATTTCCATTACTTGCTCTTACGCGGTAGAAATAACCATTTCCTGCTGTAACTGTGTTATCCGGGAAAAAAGTCACATCATCCTCAACCATTCCGATTTGCACCCATGAGCTGTTATTCCCATCCGACCGTTCGATGAAAAAATCTGTTTCGTCAAAGGAGTTGTCAGTCCAGGTTAAATCTATCTGAGTATCTGAAACTTCCGTTGCAAACAAGTTCGTTGGCTCGTTCGGCAGTCCATCTTGAGCCCCCGAGGTGATCCAGTTTGATGTAGCTCCTGCCAAGCCCATGTTTGTAAGCGTGCCGGTATTTCCGTTACCGGTGCCATCAAGAAGATTTGTTAATCCCGAGTTTGTTCCTCCAGGTATACCTTGATCAAATGAGTAGTAGGCGACGAGTCCCGCTTCACCGCCTCCAAGTGGGGTATGGATTGAACCCCGGATTTCGGCTTCCGATCTTGTGACATTCCAAACACGGACTTCATCTACCTGTCCATCAAAGAACCCACTGCCATTGAAACTTCCAATAGTGAGTGGTTGTCCGGTAATATTAAATGTAAGTCCGCCATGATCAGTTGTGGAGGTTCCCTGATTTATTCCGTTCAAATACAAGGTAAGGCCTATATCATAGTCCTGAACCAAAGCCACATGGTGCCAGCCTACAGTTAGGTCATCTATTGATGCTACAAAACGGTCATTTGGTCCCGGATCGAGTCCCACAAATGACCTGCCGTCCGGAAGGGCTTCGATGAAGACTTTGCTTCCTGGTAGTCCATTGAATATTCCATCAGTTATTGAGATAGTGAGTTGTTCAAATGGGGTTCCTGAGTTGTGCTTGGATACAATACCTGCGTTCTTAGGATTTCCATCAAAATAAAACCATGCCTCGATCGTGACATCTCCTGTTCCAAATTGAAGTGATGGGTCATCAGGTACACTGACAAAATCATCTGTTCCATCAAAATCCATCGCATTGTTCAAAAGTACAGAAGCATCGAGGGACCCAGAAGCTACCCAAATAGGTGTGGTGACTCCAGCAACAGGACCATTCCACAGACCATCATTGAAATTCGTACTTCTATCTGGAAGAATAAGATCAGTCATCTCATCCTGATCAAATTTGTAGTAGGCCACCAAACCTGACTCATTTCCAACTAGTGGAGTTGCGAGTGTGGATCGAATTTCTGCTTGTGTTCTTGCCACATTCCAGAACCGCACCTCATCCATATTTTCAAAGAAATTTCGACCGTTTTGCGGTACTCTACCCCAGTCGCCGATATAGAGATCTCCATTGTTACTACCATCCACATCGTCATCCGTTGCTGATGCTTCCAGGGAACCATCTACATACAACCGAATTTCATCAGCAACCGCATCACGAACCCAGGCGACATGATGCCATTGGAAATCACGTAGATCAGTTACACCAACGACAGGTTGACTTGTAGCTCCTCCAGCTGATTGAATGGTAGTGCCAATTATTCCTGTTGTTTTGTTGATGGACATATCCGTTCTTGGATAGTCCATACCGGTTTCGACACGACTAAGAAAAAAACGTCCAGTTCCACTCCCCCCTGAAATATCTAGTGGCACTCTTAACCAAGCCTCCCAGGTAAAGCTCTGCCCTGGTGCTCCTCCGAGATCATCAGGATTGTAAACAATAAGGTTATCATCAATACCATCAAATTCGAGTGCATTTCCGGGAGATGTCAATGTACTACCAAACTTCTCTTGTGATGGGATTGAATTAATTGAGGGACTAGTAGCAATGACTCGGTAGAAATAACCTTGATCAGCGGTTACTGTATTGTCAGAATACGACAGAACATTTGGACCAACCGATCCAATCTGAGTATAACTAGCATTATTACCATCGGAACGCTCGATCAGAAATCCATCTTCAGCCAACGTAGGATCGTTCCAGGTTAGGTCAATTTGACTTGCGTTGATTTCTTCGGCAAATAAATTATCAGGTTGTAATCCTGCACCAAGCATAGCATGAGAGCCTACCCAGTTTGGTGATGGATCAGCTGGGAAATTGGTCAGTACACCATCATTATTATTGATTGACCTGTCAGGAAGTCCATCAAAATTACCGGTCTGATCAAACCGGTAATAGCCCACCAAACCTGTCTCATTGCCTGACAGGGAAACCGCACTGGAAAAATCTGCTTGAATTTCTACCGAAGTCCGGGCGACATCCCATATACGAAGCTCATCTATGATTCCATCAAAGAAAATACTAGCCCCAAATCGATTACCAATCCATACTTCCTGGCCAGGATGGGTTCCGTCTGCCGGTGTTTCGGATAAGGAGGATCTACCAGCAAAATCACCATTGATATAGAACTCTTCCGTTAGATTCGTCGCATCCCGGACCATGGCCACATGTGTCCACACTCCAGCCTCAATGCTGCGTACAGATGAAACGCCATAGTCAGTGCCATTCACTTCAAAGAAGTCTACTACATTGCCAGTTGATCCAATTCCAAATCGGTAAAAAATATCCTGGTCGGCATTCTCTCCGGTATTGAATGATCGGGATATAATGGTATTGGTCGTTGCATTGGCTCCTTCCCAATAAACCCAGGCTTCAATGGTCATATCGCCAACAATACGGAGCTCTGGTGGGTTGCCGAGATCCACGTAATCATCCACTCCATCAAAATCAAGCCCGTTTCCGGGAGGAGCAAGTGTACTTGCAAATTTTTCATTGGATGGTGTTGAGTCCAAAGATCCATTGGCAATAACTCGATAGTGGTAGCCATTACCTGGAATTACAGAAATATCGGAATAGGTAGTCACATCTGCAGCTACTGAGTTAAGAATTGACCAACTTGAGTTATTACCTACCGAGCGTTCAATGGTAAAGCCTGTTTCTTTGGTCGAATTGTCTGTCCAGAAAAGATCAATCTGTGCTGTAGAGACTTCAGCAGTGAACAAATCGGATGGCGCATCTGGAGCATCTACATCAGCTCCGGATGCCACCCAATTGGAGGACCCTGTGTTCAACGTAGCATTCTGTAGTGTCCCGTGGTTATGGTTAGTGGATCGGTCAGGTAGTGCATCGATTGGAGGAGTGGTGTTATCTCCTCCAGCTATACCTTGATCAAAACGGTAGTAAGCGATGAGTCCCGTTTCATTTCCAGCAAGCGGAAATCCCATATCCGCTTGTATTTCCGATTGCGTCCTTTCAATGTTCCAAATTCTTACTTCGTCAATTCGTCCATTGAATGCTGCATTGGCAAAATTCGACTGCCACCCTACAATCAGATCTGCGGTGCTCGCATTGATCCCTCCCGTATGATCCCCAGTGCCTACATTCACTCCGTTGACGTAGTAATTGATCGTGGTAGACGTAGCATTATAAGTGAATGCCACATGCTGCCAAACACCAGCGGTAAGAGCACCTACATTACTCGCATCAATGTCGTCTGTTGATCCATCAGCACTTAGATTAGTGATCAATTGATCATTTTGAACGCCAAAGTAATAGGACTCTTCAGGATCATTTCCGAATTTTCCAACAATACCATGACGACCAGCGTCAAATGAGTCAGGATTGATCCAGGCGGAAATTGTAATATCTCCTGTAATATCTAACTCTGGTGCGTCCGGCACCGAGAAGAAGTCATCCGTTCCGTCCAGATCTATTGCATTTCCCGGAGCAGTTATTGTGCTTCCAAACTTCTCATTTGTATAGCCTGAATTTTCGGTTCCGTTGGTAGCCCTCACACGATAGAAATACCCATTTCCAGGGGTAACCGAATCGTCTGAATAGCTATCAACATCATCCTCTACCATACCAATCTGTACCCAGGTAGTGTTGTTTCCATCCGATCGCTCAATGAAGAAGTCCGTTTCATTGAATGATTTATCTGTCCAACTCAAGTCTATTCGAGTGTCTGATATTTCTGTAGCGATAAGGTCTCGTGGCTCGTTTGGTGTCGGATCCAATGCGCCCGAGAAGACCCAGTTGGAATTGTTGCCATCCAATGTGAAAGTAGAGAGTGTTCCGTCAAATCCATTCGACGTTAGATCCAGTAGAGTCGTTTCACCTGAGTTGTTTACCATTGGAACTCCTTGGTTGAAGGAGTAGTAAGCCAACAAGCCTGGCTCATTTCCAACCAACTCAGTTAAAATTTCATTGCGTATTTGTGTTTCATTTTTTGCAATACTCCATAACCTTACTTCATCCAATGCTCCATCGAAAAAGTAGTTTACAACTCCTTGGTGACCCAACTTTCTGCCACCAGCTCCCCCCAGCGGATTTCTACCGTCCTCAGGATTTTCATCTTCCAGGCAGCCATCCAAATAGAGTTTTGTTCCAACACCATCTTGATAGGTGGCTGCAACATGATACCATCTTCCTGCCTCTAATTGTGTCGAACCGGTGCTGAATGACCATGTAGACCCATCGAGTACTCCGTATTGAACCACGTTTCCTACGGTTCTCAAAATGTAAAAAGTCGCACCACCGGAATTCTCTTCTGAATAGATGGTATGAAAATCACTTGGATCGCCATCGATTCTGAACCATGCCTCAATAGTAGAGGCAGGCTGAGCCAACAATTCAATAGTGGCTGGTAAAAAAACCGCATCGCTTGTTCCGTCGAAATCCAGGGCATTGTTATCAAATATTAAAGGGTCCAGTGCTCCAGAAGCACCCCAGTTTCCGCTGTTATCTGCTGGGAAGTTTGTCAGTGTTCCATCATTGGTTCCCGCGAGGTCTCTGAGTGTGTTAATACTTGTACTTCCATCCGATTCATCGAAGCGATAGTATGCCTGAAGGTTGTCGTAATTTGGATGCGAATTATCAACCATCTGAGTAGTATGGGAAAGAATTGTAGGTTGATCAAGTGCCGTATTCCAGACCCTCACCTCGTCTAATTCTCCAGCAAAGGAAGCCGCAGCTCCTAATTCAGCTATCGCTGGTCCTGACAATCCTAATCTGATCTCATCACCCAGTGCCCACAATGTGCCAATAGCTACCGATGAGCCTTCTTCAACCCCGTTAACATATAATCTTGCCTGGCCCGAATTTTCTGCAACAATTGCCACATGGTACCACGTGTTGAGACTAGCAACAGTAGTTCCAACTACCGCTTTCTCAGCTCCATCGAAAGTGTAGTGCACAAAATGTCCTGACGCATCGGTTCGGATTTGATGAGAGGTTTCAAATGTAGGATTGCCAGATAATGTGTACTTTATCACACTCCTATCCACCACCGAGCCTTCAAACTTGACCCATGCTTCAATCGTGTAGGCGGTAAAGGAAGTTGAAGGGGTGATGATCTGGTCATCTGTTCCATCAAATGTAAGTGCATTCCCCGGTGGGGCCGGTTCGGGATAGGCATCAGTCACCCCCTGAGCAAATTCACCAGAGGTAAGGTTACGATCAATCACAATGTTGGTGCTGGTGCTGATATCTAAAAAACTAGAGGATATTTCATCAAATGCACCGTCTTCATTGTTGGCTCTTTTCACAAACCGAATTCCGTTTTCATCGGGTTGGCCGTTCACACCGGTGTTGTTGGTATAAAACCACTGCGCATTAAAAGTGGGATTCGTACCACCAGTCTGAAATACACCGTAGTAATCAGTAGCATTCAACGAGTTCAACCCTGGAGCCAAAGTCAAATCGTTTGGAGCCTCATCAATACGGTAGAGATACGTGATATCCGGATTTCCCTGAATGTTATTAACGGTAAGGTTGTTGCCTGAAGCTGCAGGTGGACCAAGTGCGACGGATGAGTTTCCGAGGACATATGCCGTCTCATCTCCCAGGTGGGCTCCTGAAGTTTCATACATGGCACCTGAAATAGTTGCATCATTGTCACCAACCAGGTCTGCTAGTACTGTTCCCGACCCCTCATCAAATCGATAGTAGCTGACCAGATTCCCATAGTTAGCGTGCGTGTTGTCCAGTTTTCTCGTAGCCCAGTCTCGAATGGTTGCCTGACTTAAGCTGATATCCCAGATTCTAACCTCATCGATTTCCCCTTGCCAGAAAGCAACACCTGGTCGGAACCCAATGTTTAAGCCATTCGCATCAATGACGGTGTTGAGCGGAATAGCCGCCGTAGCTTCCTCAACCCCATTGAGATATAGGGTCACATTTGCCCCATCATATTTCACTGCAGCGTGATACCACTGATCCTGTACGAGGTTGGTGGTGCCTGCCAGGTCTGCAAAATTTCCAAAGAAGTATAGCTTACCCGGATCATTTGACGTTGTAATTAAGCCAAACATTTGTCCTGTCAATGTGGTCCCCCATTGGATCAGGCCAGTATTTGTGTCTGTCAGCAAATCCTTGGTAGCCTTGAACCACAGTTCGACTGTTCGCTGGGCATTACCTACCGGAAGTCCAGCGGGTGAAGTGTTGGCAACATTGTCTGATGTTCCATTAAAAGACAGAGCAGATCCAGACCCTGGCAGGGATGGATAATTGAAAAAAGCCGCAGAAAAATTTGACGTGTTGTTAGAGCCATCAGTTCGGGTCGTTACAATTTCATCAGCCAGATCAATGGTCTGCGACAATCCACCAACAGTTACTGTCGAACCAGAAGCAACTGCCGTTCCAATGAAGGTCCGCCCCTGACCGTTACCATCTCCTTTGAAAACTTCCACACGATCCCCGTTAGCTACCCCATCAACTGAAACAGTGGTTGATGTAACATTTGTAACATTTGGAGCTGTAATGCCATTATTGGCAATTCCAATGCTAATACCATTGCCATTGTTGTAGATGCTGTTTTCACTGAACAGATGACCTGTTTGAGTAGAACTTGACAATTGTATTGCGTTCCCCGAGTTGAACGCAATGACATTTCCTTCGCCTGGATTTCCGGTTCCAATCTGCCAATTATCATAGTCACCACTTAAAGTGCGAATACCTGCACCGCTATTCCCAAAATCTGTGTTTCCGGCTAGGTCGGTACCAATGGTGTTGTTTATGATTATCTGATTACTCCCGCCCAGTTCAATGCCCGCTCCCGTATTTCCCGAAATGATGTTATCGACAATGGTATTTCCATTGCTGGGCGTCATGGATATTCCAGTTGCATTTGGGATGGCTGCATTATGAGAAATATTCAGACCAATGATATTTCCTTCGAAATGATGTGATCCTGACCCTCCTGAAACACCGCCAATAAAATTCCCTGAAATCAAATTGCCCTGTCCCGCTGCAGATCCCCCAATGGTGGCTCCATCACCTGAATTTAAATTTATTCCAATCGCATTGGCCATAGCCGATGTCCCCGAATAATCTGTTCCAATACGGTTACCTCTAATGATCACATTGGAATTATTAGAGATACGAATCCCAAAGTTGCCATTATCATTGATCACATTTCCTCTGTTTTCATCTCCGATCGCGCCACCGGATCCGCTTCCAAAGAATTCAATTCCGTTCACAGGAAATCCGGTGATTTTTAGCCCGTAAATCTCCACACCAACGGAACTGGCATCAAGTCCGTCGCCTCCACCCAGGAGATTACCATCTAAGACAACCAGTCTGTCGGTATTGATATTCCAGCCCGTCTGAGTGGCCCCATCAATGATCGTAGATCTTGCGATCGTTGGAAATGTAGTGGTTGGCTGAATGGTCCAGGTTGTTCCGGAGCCGTCACCAGAGAGCGCAAAATCTATATTGACATTGTTGGCAATCGAGGCATTTGCATTGGTGATTGCCTCTCTAAGTGATCCTGCGCCACTGTTAGCTGTACTGGTAACTGTAAAAGTTTCCTGTTCCAGAAAAGGTGTTGAGAACTCCGAACTTCCATTTGTTAAATCTGTTGCCGTAGCTACTAATTCATCGGTCAATAAAATTGACAATCCTGTAATCGTCCAGTTCCCTCCTACAACATCTGCCGAATCAAGAAGCGTCTCACCCTGACCATTGCCGTCTGAAAGGTACACGTGGACTCTTTCACCGGTGACTCCCGTTCCCGATACATCTGTAGTTGATGCACTGGTAATCACCGGAGGCACAATTCCACTATTCACTCCGGCTGCGTGCGATATCCCACCTGATGTATTGTCATGAATGGAATTTACCGAGTAGAAATTCGTGTTAGTGGATGCATTGTCCTGCAGGATCCCGTAACCTCCATTTGATCCGATGTCATTGGCATCTGCAACCAGCCCGCCAATACGATTATTGGTTGCAGTCCCAAAAAAGTAGATCCCATTGTTTCCGTTACCCATCGGATCGCCATTGACGTCCACACCGATCTTGTTTGATTGAATGATGAGGTTATCACCTCCCTGCAAATAGATTCCTTCACCGGTGTTGCCGCTAAAAATATTATTTCGAATGATATGGCCGTCAGACAGGGTCCCGGTAAAAAGCCCATCCTGTCCATTTGGTCGTGCTGTGGTTCCTAAAGGATCGGTACCAACGTAGTTGCCAATGATCTGGTTATTATCTGAATTGTTAAAGAAAATCCCATGACTGCCGTTGCTCCCTATAATATTTCCCTCCCCGGCACCGGAGCCTCCTATGATCGCTCCACTACCTGCTCCCTGAATCTCAAGACCGCGACCGGTATTTCCGGCGGCGCTACCATCAAATTCCAGCCCCAGGTAATTACCCTGAGCAATAAATCCCGTGGCAGTATAGCGATTGATTCCATCTACCCCATTGTTGACAATAACGTTTCCTTTGCCTGCTGCACCAACAATAAGGTTTCCTGTCAGAATCGGGCTATTGATTCCGTTAGCGCCAAAATCCGCAATTCGTAATCCATAAATTTCAATGGTACCTCCTCCCGTTTCAAACCCGTCTGCGCAAGAACAATTATTCCTGACGGTCGGAATCATTCCGGTACTAAAATTCCATCCGGTCTGCATCGTTGCATCAATGGTAATATTTCCATCCAGTACCGGCAACAGACCGCTTGTCAGATTAATGATATCGTTTGCCGATGGAAGGTTAAAATCGATTAGAACTTTGTTGACCGAGCCGTTGGCATCGAGTATCGCCTGACGAAGGGACCCCGCACCGGCATCCGCTGTTGAGGTAACATCAAAAAGTTCTACTGCAGAAAATTCAGAAACATTATTGTTAGAAAAATCAGTGACGTAGACTGAGTGGGCCAATGCATCATTGAGTGCCAGACTAAAACTCCAGGTACCATCAGATTGAACAGTGGTTTGATTAATCAATGTGACTGCTCCATTGTTATTACAGCCATCAGTCGATTCAAACAAACGTACAATTGAAAATTCCGGAGCTGTGGATGTACCAGAAATACCTGTGGATGAAAAAGAGGTGATAACGGGAGCGTCTACGTCGGGAGCAGAACCAAAACTGATCGCTCCATCCGTATTACAGGCTAAGACGTTTTCCAAAATGCCATTGCCGTTAGAGTTGCTTCCGCCAAAAAACAAGATTCCACTTCCGGCATTGTTTGAAATGATGTTTTCTACTCCTGACCCGCCTATTTCGACATTTGTAGTAGAAGTGTTGATCTCAATTCCCTCACCAAGGTTTGCAAGCGGAGTGGAACCATCGCTTTCAACACCAATGAAGTTGTCAACAATCAGAATATCTGAGTTTGTGAGGCTGAAGTTTATTCCATTATCAGTTACATTATCTCCATTTCCCGAGATGGTATTTCTCTGAACTGTAATTCGATTGGCAGCATCAACCCCGTTACTATTCCTAAAGGCAATTCCATGAAACAAGTTTCCATGACCAGACCCGACGACTCCGGAAGAGTTTGTTCCGATGAAGTTATCTTCAATTAAAGCAGCTGTAGATATATTGTCCAGCTCAATTCCATTAGTCCCGTTGGCCGATATCGTGTTATTGCGAATGATCATGCCTGCTCCTGAAATGGTATTCAGCTCTATTCCATTCCCTGCATTTCCAAGAGATGCAGTACCTGCGCTATTCAATCCGATAATGTTGCTGTCTACAACAACGCTTGTTCCTCCGGCAATTAAAATTCCGGCCCGGCCGGAGTTGCCATTGTCAGAAATGGTATTGGCATGACCGGGAGTCGGCGATCCTATATTAACCCCGTCAGACCCGACAGCTATATGAATACCTCCATTCAGGTTTCCGAGACCTGCATTCCCGTTCCTGTCTGTTCCTATAAGGTTACCATAGATATTGAGGTTGTCGGATGTTTGAGCCTCTATCCCATAGTTGGTTGAGGCGGTTGAGTTGGCCGAAATTAAATTTCCTTCTCCTGCTCCGGAATCTCCACCGATCAACGTACCAAAAGAACCTGACATGATTATTCCATGAAAGGTATTGCCATCTGCGCTTGTCCCCGCCATATCGGTACCAATCCTGTTACCCTGAATGATGCCGTTATCAGCGTTGGTTATGGAAATGCCAAAGCGTCCTCCTCCAATGACATTACCTCTCCCCGGTCCTCCAATTACGAAATTGTCGTAGGTCTCACCACTGATGTAAACTCCCACGCCGGTGGACCCATTGTTGCCCTGCATGTTTACAATGTGGAATCCATAGATTTCAACATTCGCAGCCTGGACATTAAACGCACTCACATTGCCGGCCAGTGTCCCGTCGATTTCTACCATCTGCCCGGTGTTCATATCCCATGTTGGTTGCGTCGCCGCATCAATGATCATCGACCGGGTGATTGATGGTAAGGCGGAAGCCAGGTTGATGGTCCATGGACCCCCACCAATGAGTATTCCAAACGTGATAGAAACCTGATCAGCGGTTGAAGCATTTGCATTGATGACAGCCTGCCTGAGAGAGCCTGCTCCTGCATCTCCAACGCTGGTAACGGTAAACGCTTCAGATGTAAGAGGTGCAGAAAACTCCGACACCCCAAAAACAGCATCGACAGCTATTTCATCATCTATTACTACCGCGGTATACGTATTATTCAGACTAAAAGAACCTGAAACAGTCCACATCCCGCCCGAAACAACATCGACACCTTCTGCAAGAAATGTATGACCCTGATCATCATTGCACCCATCGACCGACTGGAAAATCAGAATATTAGCATTATCCTCTGCGGTAGTAGTCCCTGAGATTTGCGTTGTTGAAACAGAGGTAATGACCGGAGCTGCAACAACAGGAGTACCAGTTATATCAATTCCCAGGAGGGTGTTACAAAAAATGCTGTTTTCCTGAATGTCAACTGTTCCGAAAGAAGTAGTTCCCGTGGCAATTCCATTGTCCTGGTTGTAAGCAATTATATTCTCATTGCCAGCTCCTCCTATGGTCACACCTGTCACTGTGGACCCTGCAATTGCAATACCATCTTCAGTATTTCCAAAAGCAGTGGTTCCGTCAGGTCTTACTCCAATCAGGTTGTTAGTAATGGATCCTCCCGATGTATTTGCCGACAGCGTAATCCCATTTCTCCGATTTCCGCTCGATACATTACCATCAATCGTAAAGTTGGTTACATTAAACAATTCTATCCCTGGAATTGGATTCCCTGAAGCATTTCCAATTGCATGCGAGTCTGACAGACCAATCCCGATATAGTTATTGGTCACATTTACCTGATCCCCATTTCTGATATGAAGCGCACCGTTATCATCAATCCCGGCTATGTAATTTCTTCGGTTGTTGTCTGCATTTCCTACAAAGACATTATCCACCATGTCAATATACACCCCGCGACTTGTTGTGATATCCGCTCCTCCTATTGAAGCACCAACAAGGTTTCCTTCCAGTGTGGCCATATTGGTGGTGCCTGAAACGTTTATCAGGTAACTGCTAAAGGCGCTACCTGCAATGTGGTTGCCATCGCCATTAGTTCTATCTCCTCCAATTACGATGTTGTCACTACTCGTTGCAGCAATTCCTCCCCCTGAAGTTGCCTGGTTGGTAGTACCGTCTCCCGAAACACCAATATGGTTGCCCTGAATTGTGACATTATCAGCGTTAATGATACTTATTGCATTTGTAATGTTCTGATTAATGATGTTGTCCTGAATGAGCTGATTATCAAAGAGCTCTCCGTTGATGATAATACCAAAACTCGCATTCAGTATTCGCATTCCCTGAATCACGGTGTTAGCCGACAGAATGTTAAAGCCATCCCCATTGGTAACCCCTGATAAATCCAGGGTGACCATATTTTCTGTAGAGAAGTTCCATCCGGGTTGCGAGGTACCATCGATGGTCATTGAACGGGTAACGTTGGGTAGATCACTTGATAGTGCAATATTCCATGGTCCGCCTCCCGGGATATTGAAATCAATGATGACATTATCCGCCAGAGAGGCATTTGCATTTGTGATGGCTTCACGAAGAGAACCTGAAAAGCTGTCGTTGGTGTTAATGACCGTAAAGGTCTCTGTTAAAGCCGTGGAAGCCACCCAGTTTGGATCGGTCGGACCCGGAAAATTGACGAGTGTCCCATTGTAAACACCAGGATCAGTACTTATATCAGGTAAAGTCGTACCGGTGGTCTCATTGAATTGATAATAAGCAATCAGGTTGCTCTCGCTACCAGTGAGTGCAGTGAACATCTGATTTTGAATGGTCGTCTGATCGAGATTGGTGTCCCACATTCGCACTTCATCCATCAGGCCGCTAAAAGGGTTTTCCGTGTTGTTGTGAATTCCCAGAGTCATCATATCAGAAAATCCGGGTGCAGATACATTGAATCCTCTAAACTCCAATGCCCCGTTTACCAGGAACTCAAACGATCCGGCCGTTTCAATGAACGCCACATGGGTCCATTCGTTGGCACTAATTGCCATGGTTCCGGTCAGGCTTCCCGAATTTCCCCCGTCATCCATGAATACATCCAGAAAACCGTTGGTGATAGAGAAATAGATTTGGTTGCTTCCTCCGTCTGTCCAGCTTGCAATGGTATTGATCCCTGTTACGGTAGAGGGATTTACCCAGGCTTCAAATGTACGGGTCCCGCTGGCGTCCATGCCAGGACCGGGCGTCACTGTAACATGATCATTTGTCCCGTCGAACAACAGCGCGTTGTCCTGAGCAGAGAGACCGAAAATGGAAAGTAAGACGCACTGAAATAGCACAGCCTTAAAGGCGATGGATTTGAAATCCTTCATAGCGGCAGTCGTTGGGTGGTTTAAAAAATACGTTCTACTAAGGCGTAATTACCCAAAAAAGTACTAAAAATTGTTGGTAATTCAATATTTTGAACGGCCTTTTTTCTCAAATGATAATACGATAACATAAATATTAATGGCCGCTGCCGACTTCATAAAGGTTTTATATTAAGGGCTTGTTTTTATCACTAACCCAAAAAGCCCTATTTTGGCGGTTAGCAAAAAATAAAAAATGACTACAAAGCGAGAACCCACCCTTGGTGAATCCTTCATTCCAATCCTTTTCTTAATTCTTCTACTCACCATCAATGTTGGAATTTTCGGAAGTGAGTCATTGGGTGGCTCCAACCAAATTGTCCTGATCCTATCAGCTGCGGTAGCTGCGATCATGGCTTTTCGAATTGGCTTCAAGTGGGAGGAAATCCAAAATGGAATTGTAAAGAGTATTAGTTCAGCTATGGCCTCCATGCTCATACTGTTAATGATAGGAGCTTTGGCCGGAACATGGATGCTCAGCGGAGTAGTTCCTGCAATGATTTACTATGGATTACAAATTTTAAACCCTACCATCTTTCTCTTTGCTGCATGTATCACATGTGCAATTGTTTCTATAGCCACTGGCAGTTCATGGACTACAGCAGCGACAGTAGGTATTGCGTTAATTGGGATTGGCAGAGCACTTGACATTCATGAAGGAATGATAGCAGGGGCAATCCTTTCCGGTGCTTATTTCGGTGACAAAATGTCCCCTTTATCCGACACAACTAACCTTGCTCCGGCAATGGCGGGGACCGATCTGTTCACTCACATTCGGTATATGACAATTACTACTGTGCCATCAATTTCGATAGCTCTGATTGCGTTTCTTATTATCGGATTAACTGGTCCTTCTGATGGAACCATTGAAGCCAAAGGAGCTATTCTAACTGCCATAAGTAACAAATTTTACATATCCGGATGGCTGTTCATTGTACCTATAGTTGTTGTTATCCTGATTGTGAAGAAAATGCCGGCATTACCTGCATTGCTCATTGGTACAATATTGGGTTCCATATTTGCACTCATTTTTCAGCCGGATCTTGTACGTGAAGTTGCCACACAGGCAAGCTACGATGGTAAGCTCTATAAGTACCTGCCGTCCGGTTTCTCAGCGAGTTTCCTTGGAAGCATGCAAGCGCTGTTCGGCGATATTGCTTTTGAGACCGGAATTGCAAGCCTTGACGAAGAAGGTCTACTTAGTGCAGGTGGCATGCAAGGAATGCTCAATACCATTTGGTTGATCATTTCAGCAATGATCTTTGGTGGTGTTATGGAAGGCTCGGGTATGCTCAGGCGAATAGCTCATGCCATTATTTCAATGGTTAACTCCACAGGCTCGCTTATCTCTTCAACTGTCGGGACCTGTGTATTCTTTAATGTAACAGCCTCTGACCAATACCTGGCAATTGTAGTTCCGGGACGGATGTATGCTGATATTTACAAAGAAAAGGGACTGGCACCTGAAAACCTCAGCCGTTCACTTGAGGATTCCGGAACAGTCACCTCTGTGCTGATACCCTGGAATACATGCGGGGCTTATCATTCTACCGTCCTTGGTGTGGCGACTTTTACGTATCTGCCATATTGCTTTTTTAACCTGATAAGTCCCATCATGACCATGGTTGTCGGCTATACGGGGTATAAAATAAGAAAACTAGTAACTCAGAGTGCCTGATCGCTTTTGGGAAAATATTACCAAAGAAGATATTCGAGAACTTCCATTGCTTTCTTTCAAGGGTTCCATTCATGTGGTAGAGTCACCCGATCAATTGGATGATGCCATTCACGCTCTCAATAGCGAAAAAATGCTCGGCTTTGATACAGAAAAAAAGCCAACCTTTAGAAAAGGTGAGTATAATCCTACCGCGATGATCCAGCTTTCTTCTATCGATGATGCATACCTTTTCAGGTTAAATAAAATCGGCTACCCCAAGCCGCTGTTTGATTTAATGAGTGATCCAGAAGTGACTAAACTCGGTATCAGCATTGAGGATGACATCAAAGAGCTTGAAAAGCTCAGTAAGTTCTCACCATCAGGATTTATGGATGTTAATGATATTGCCAAGGACATTGGAGTCAAACATATAGGCGTTAAGAAGCTAGCGGCGATATTTTTAAAACAAAGAATTTCGAAAGGTCAACAAACGTCTAATTGGGAGATTGAAGTACTATCGTCCAGCCAAAAAAAGTATGCTGCTACTGATGCATGGATATGCCTCAGGATCTACAACGAAATAAGAAAGAACGGTTTCTTAAAACTCGATTAATAACTATCTTGAATTGACCTATGAATCGATCAGAACTTATTGAACTGTATGACAAATTAGTTGCTGCAGTGCCCGAAATTGACAGAAAAGGTAAACAATGCCCTATACATCTTTAAACGGTCATATGTTTTCTTTTGTGGCTAAGGAAGATTACGTAGCAATTCGACTTCCTGAAGATGATCGTGAAGCCTTTATCAAGAACCATAATTCCGAGCTTGCTGTATCTCATGGTACAGTCATGAAGGAATATGTTGTGGTTCCGGAAAAACTACTAGGTGAAACTGGTCTTATGGCCAAATTCTTAAAAAAGAGCCAGGAGTACATCAAATCACTCAAGCCAAAACCCGCTAAAAAGAAATCCTGAACCGTCTATCAAATGTCTATTGCATTTGGCTTATTGATTTATGGCGTGAAGCTATCTTCGCGGCATGAGGAGATTAGCCTTCATCATTTTCATTCTGCCAGTTTTTCTTTATGCGCAGGACGATGCCTATCGCATCAAAAGAGCAACAGGTGCAATAAAAATTGACGGAGAGCTGGATGAGTCCGATTGGGAATCGGCACAAATAGCTACAAATTTCCACCAGTATTTCCCGAGTGATTCTGTGTTGGGAAATTCCCAGGTTGAAATACGATTGACATACGATGACCAATTTTTGTATGTGGGAGCTAAAATGCTCAACCTAACTCCAAATCAAACCTATGCGGTGCCTTCCTTACGACGAGATTATCGAGGGAATTTTGATGGAATCACCATTGAAATTGACCCCTTTCAGGATAATACCAACGCGTTCAATTTCGGCATCAACCCTTATGGAGTTCAGCGAGAAGGGCTGATAAGTAGTGGTGGGAACAGGGGCAGTGATCTTTCCCTATCCTGGGATAACAAATGGTTTGCCGATGCAACTCAGCATGAGAACTACTGGATTGCGGAAGCTGCAATTCCTTTCAAAACGCTAAGGTTTAAGCCGGGAAGCACGAAGTGGAACGTCAATTTCTATCGAATTGATGCCGCAACAGGAGAAAGAGTTACCTGGTCTCGCATTCCAAGAAACTTTCTGATCCTTTCCCTTGCATTCATGAAGGAACTGATATGGGATGAGCCTCTTCAAAAATCCGGACCTAATATTTCTCTCATTCCCTATGTTTCACCTGCAACATCAAGAGATTTTGAATCAGAGACACAAACTTCTGCCGATAACAAACTGGAGTTTGGAGGAGATGCGAAAATTGGAGTTAGTCCATCATTAAACCTGGATTTGACCGTCAATCCTGATTTCTCACAAGTGGAGCTGGATGAACAAGTAACCAACCTGAATCGCTTTGAGCTCTTCTTCCCTGAACGCAGGCAGTTCTTTCTTGAAAATGCAGATTTGTTTGATAGTTTCGGTCATCCTTTTTTCTCACGCCCTTTCTTTTCAAGACGAATTGGAATAGCCAGAGACGAATCAACTGGTACGAACGTACAAAACAGAATTTATGGTGGAGCAAGGCTAAGCGGTAAATTGGATAACAATTGGAGGATTGGTGTGCTCAATATGCAAGCAGCTGAAGATGACGCGATTAACCTGCCAAGTATAAACTACACGGTTGGCGCAGTTCAGAGAAAGATGTTTGGTCGCTCCAACATGGGAATCATTGCTGTGAATAAGCAAACATTTGAAGATTATGCAGTTAACGATTCCACTCCATACCAGGGAAAAAACAGGCTAATAGGGTTTGACTATAACATAGCTTCAAGCAATGGTAAATGGAATGGAAAAGTAAACTACCATCATTCTTTTGATGATCAGACCTCATCAAAAAACGGATCGCATACAGGCTGGATCGGATACCAATCAAGAACCTGGCTATGGAGTTGGGCACATGTCTACGTTGGTGAGAATCATAATGCTGAAGTTGGTTTTGTACCGCGTCCGGGAATGTTCAGGATCAACCCAGATTTTGGACGTAATTTCTTTCCGAAAAGTGGACCATTCAATTCGATTCAACTGCAAGGAGAGGTTGAATTCTTTTGGAATTCAGGTAGAAAGACTGATCATAAGTATGCGCTTAACATAAATACATCTTTGGCCAATACCGGCCGACTATCTGCTTCATTTGAACAAAACTATACCTGGCTTTTTAGTGGTGGATTTGACCCCACGAGAACTGGTGGCGAGGAATTGCCAAACCTATCAGGTTATACTTACAACGGGTTCAATTTTAACTATTCATCTGATATGCGAAAAACTTTTAGCTATTCGCTTAATGGATATTTAGGTGAATTCTTCAATGGCGATCGCATCAGCATGAGGACAACCTTGCGATACAGATTCCAGCCAATTGCTGCTCTCCGTCTGGTTTTGAATTATAACCGCCTGAGAATGCCGGAACCTTTCAATGACGCAGATTTATGGCTGGTTGGTCCAAGAGTCGATTTGACCCTCACCAAATCAATCTTCTTTACAAATTTCATTCAGTATAACAGTCAAATTGACAACCTGAATATCAACTCCCGCTTTCAATGGCGCTTTGCTCCGGTTTCGGATTTATTCGTTGTTTATACCGACAATTACAATACAGAAAACTACGCTGATTCCGGACTTCAAAAGAAAAATCGAGCGCTTATCATCAAAATGACCTACTGGTTCAATTTATAGTACATTCTAAATTGCATTTTACTTAACTTGATTTTCCCAAAAATTGAAAATCATGAGAAATACAATTACCCTATGTTTATGCTTGCTCACATTCATTGGAGCAAATGCTCAAGGAGCACTAGGTTACCAGGAACCACCAAACGAAATAAAAGAACTTGTTAATGCCCCGCTGGCCCCATGGGTTAGAATTGACAGCAAAGGTGAAAACGCAGTTTTGATTTATCGAAATGCTTATAAATCAATTGCCGAACTCTCAGAAGAGGAGCTACGACTTGGAGGCCTACGAATCAATCCAAAAACCAATATTGGTAGTAGAACTACGTACTACAACAATGTCAAGGTAAAAAAAGCTTATTCAAAAGATACTAAACAGGTATCAGGCCTTCCTGAAAATCCAAGAATCGCAAATTTCAGCTGGTCACCGGATGAAAAAATGATGAGTTTCACTCATACCACAAATACTGGTGTTGAAGTGTGGGTACTTGATGTGGAAAGCGCAAGTGCAAAAAAATTGACTGAAGCAACCGTCAATGCAAATATGAGAACACCTGTTGCGTGGTTCTCTGATAGCAAGGCGTTGCTAGTTAAAATGCTCGCTTCTTCTAGAACAGAATTGATCAATACCGCGGAAGCTGTTCCAACTGGTCCAACAATTTCCGTGAGCTCAGGAGCGAAGGCACAAAACAGGACATACCAGGATCTATTGAAAAATCCGAATGATGAGCAAAACTTTGAGCAATTGGCTCTATCCGATATCAAAAAAGTAACATTGGATGGCAATAGTTCTGATTGGCTTCCTACAGCCATGTATACCAATATGTCGTTTTCCCCAAATGGAGAATATGTGATGGTCAGCAAGATCGAGCGGCCCTTCTCCTATCTCGTGACTTACCGACGTTTTCCATCAAAAACTGACATATATGACAAAAATGGAGCTTTGGTTAAAAACATGATGGATGTCCCATTGACAGAAGTTTTGCCAAAAGGATTTATGGCTACACGTGAAGGTCGGCGTTCCATGCAATGGAGAGATGACCAGCCAGCCACTTTGGTTTGGGCCGAAGCACTGGATGGTGGCGATCCAAAGAATGAGGTAGAATTCAGAGATGAAGTGTTTCAGTTAAGTGCTCCTTTCAATGGAGAAGGGGAATCCATTCTTAAGACCGTCGGACGATTCTCAGGAATTGAATGGGGAACAGATAAAGCAGCTATAGGGTACGATTATTGGTGGAATACCAGGAATACTAAAATGTATCTTTTCGATCCATCCAATAGCAAAAAGGCTCCTAAAATTCTTGCAGATAGAAATTACCAGGACAGGTACAACGATCCCGGAGATTTCGTAACTACTAAAAACAAATTCAACAGAGAAGTTCTATCTATAGTTGACGGCAATGCTTTCCTGATGGGTGATGGCTTTTCAGAAAAAGGTCAATTCCCATTTGTAGATAAGCTTAATCTTAAGACCCAGGAGAAAACCAGGGTCTATGAATCTTCCTACACGGATAAGCTGGAAACGCTTTACACAGCTTTGGATATGAGCAAGGGAGACATTCTCATTCGAATTGAAGCCCCTACCGAATTTCCAAACTACTACAAACGAAACATATATAAGGAGAATGACCTGACCCCTATTACGTTCTTCGAGAACCCATTCAAAAGTCTTCAGGGTGTAGAAAAAGAGGTGATCAATTACAAAAGAGATGATGGGTTAGACTTAAGTGGCACACTGTATTTACCTGTCGGCTATGACAAATCCAAAAAGGAGAAGAAACCAATGATATTGTGGGCATATCCACGGGAATACAAGGACAAACAAAGTGCCGGTCAGACAACATCTAATCCAAACAGATTCACTTATCCATATTATGGATCTCCTGTTTATTGGGTTACGAGAGGATATGTGGTTCTGGATGGCGCAGCTTTTCCAATTGTTGGAGAAGGAGATGAAGAACCAAATGATACGTTCCGTCCACAACTGGTTGCAAATGCAAAGGCTGCAATTGATGCTGTTGACAAAATGGGATACATAGATCGCAACAGAGTTGGTGTAGGTGGCCATTCGTACGGTGCATTTATGGTAGCCAATCTGCTATCTCATTCTAACCTGTTTGCTGCTGGCATAGCCCGAAGTGGCGCTTATAACCGAACCCTAACGCCATTTGGATTCCAAAGCGAAGAACGATCTTATTGGGATTCTCCGGACACGTATTATACCATGTCTCCATTTATGCATGCAGACAAAATGAAAACTCCGCTACTGTTGATCCATGGTGAAGCTGATAACAATTCCGGAACATACCCGATGCAGAGCGAGCGATATTTCAATGCACTGAAAGGGCTTGGTGCTACAGCGAGACTTGTGATGCTTCCAAAAGAAAGTCATGGATATCGGGCGAAAGAAAGCATCATGCATCTGCTTTGGGAGCAAGATCAATGGCTGGAGACCTATGTTAAAAACAGAGAGTCCATGAATACCGCAGTTATTCCAAGTAAATAATATAAATGGCATATATAAAGATTGACACAATCGGGCAGAAGGAAATTCTGCCCGGTTATACTGTTCGATTTGTTCACACCGATTCAATGACCTTCGCCTACTGGGATGTCGTGGCAGGAAGCGTTCTTCCGCAACATTCACATCATCATGAACAAGTAGCTAGTGTAATAGAAGGAACATTCGAACTCACCGTAGATGGAGAAACCAAGCAGTTAGGCCCTGGAGAAGTGGCGGTTATACCATCCAATGTTCCGCATTCGGGTGTTGCCATAACTGACTGCAAATTGATGGATGTCTTTTGTCCGGTAAGGGAAGATTATTTGTGAATTAGTTGTAAGTAGAAAGTAGTCAGTGGTTGTAGAATAGTGAAATAGTTGATGGCTTGCTATGTCATCCTGAGGAACGAAGGATCTCGTTCTAGGCTTAGGTTGGTTGATAGTTGAAAGTGATCAGTTTGCGGGTAGGCTACCGAGGGGGTGCGAAGGGTAAGCGTTGGCAGGGGGTTGTCTTATGAATATAGAGCCACCAGGTTCTTCGCTTCACTCCGAATGACAAGACGTATTGATTTTGAAACGGCGAAATAGTTGATGGTTAATTAATGATTAGGTAATTGGCTGATGTGTAAGCAGCCAGAAAAAACAAAACCTAATTAAAAATTATGCATGCAATTGATGGAAAGCTCTCGAACATAAGTTATGCACCAGGCAAACACGTTGGAGGAAAGCTTCAAATTGAATTTGTTGACTTTGATGGAAATGTAAAAACAATCATTCTTGAGGTTGGTAATTACTACGAAACAATGGGTGTTCAGTTGGTTGGGTAGAGTGAATTGGGAATTACGAATTAGGAATTAGTGAAGGCAAATGGTGTGTCATCCTGAGAAACGA